>DATGGF010000260.1:0-1927 GCA_035308625.1 Acidimicrobiales bacterium
CGGCGCGTTCTCCTACGACCCGTTCCACCTCTACGCGGCCGGGGTGCTCACCAACCCCAACATGGTCGTCTTCGGGCAACTGGGGCGGGGGAAGAGCGCCTTCGTGAAGAGCTACCTGTGGCGCCAGGCGGTCTTCGGCCGCCGCGCCTGGGTGGTCGACCCCAAGGGCGAGTACGGCGCCTTGGCCCGGGCCTGGGGGACCGAACCGCTGACCTTGCGGCCCGGCGGCGACTTGCGACTCAACCCGCTCGACGCATCGTGGACCGAACACCGGGGCCGTGCCGACGGGACACGAGAGGAAGCCGCCGGAGGGCATGGCGACGCGGTGACCCGCGCCCGGGGGGAGTTGCTCGCGTCGTTGGCATCGGCCAGCCTCGGCCGCTCCCTGTTGCCCGCCGAGCGCACTGCCGTGGAGCTGGCGGTGGACGACGTGGAGGCGGCTCTGTCGGCACCCGGCGCGCCCCCGCCCACCTTGCCCGACGTGGTCGGCGCGCTCCTGGCTCCGTCGGCTCGGGCGGCCGCGTCAGTGCGCACCGATCCCGAGCGCTTGGCGGCCGACGGGCGGGCCATCGCCCTGGAGCTGCGCCGGCTGGTGGCCGGCGACCTCCGCGGGATGTTCGACGGTCCCACCTCGTCGGGGATCGACTTGAACGGACCGGTAGTCGTGCTCGACCTGTCCGCCGTCTATCACTCGGCCGCACTGGGTGTGTTCATGACGTGTGCCATGTCGTGGCTGCATGCCGCCCTGCGTGCGCCCGCCGCCGGGCCGCGCCAGCCAGTGATCCTCGTGGTCGACGAGGCTTGGGCGGTTCTCTCCAACCTGGCTGTGGCGCGGTGGTTGCAGTCGTCGTGGAAGATGGCGCGGGCGTGGGGAGTGGCCAACGTCGCCGTGCTCCACCGAGCGTCGGACCTGGCGGCCGCCGGCTCGAGCGGGTCCGAACAGGTGTCGCTGTCCCAGGGGCTTCTGGCCGACTCCGAGACCCGTGTGGTCTACGCCCAGGCCCCGGGCGAGGTGGCGGCCGCGGCGGAACTTCTCGGGCTGGGGGAGACCGAACAGGAACTCGTGAGCCGGCTCGGCCGAGGGGTGGCGTTGTGGAAAGTCGGGCCGCGCTCGTTCCTGGTCCAACACCGGCTCTCTCCCGGTGAGCACCTGTTGGTGGACACCGACAGCCGCATGGTGCCTCGATGAACGTCGGGGCCGCCCTTGGTCTCGGCATCGGCGCCGTCACGTTGTGGAAACTGCGGTCGTTCGGCGATGACGGGACGCGCTCGGTTGGACGAGTGGCGCACGCGGGTCGAATGGGCGCTGGGTCGGGCGCGCGCTGGGCTACCCGGGCCGACCTGCGGCCATTGGCCGTGCGCGGACCGGTCCCCGGCCGTGTCGCACTGGGGCGGTCCCGGCAGCGTCTGGTGGCCGCCGAACGCGGCCACTCCGTGCTCGTCGTGGGGCCGACCCAGAGCGGCAAGACGTCCGGACTGGCCATCCCGGCCATGCTCGAGTGGGAGGGACCGGTGGTGACCGCCTCGGTCAAGGCGGACCTGGCTCGTCACACCATGGCGTGGCGTCGTGCCCAAGGGCCCGTGTGGTTGTACGACCCGTCTCGCGCCACTCCACTCGAGCGGTCACCGTGGTCGCCCCTGGCTGCGTGCTCCACCTGGAGCGGTGCTCGCCGCGTCGCACAGGGCTTGACCGACGTGACGCGCCCGGCGGCGACCGGGTCGCTCGTCGACGGCGACTTCTGGTACGCCACCGCCACCAAGCTGCTGGCACCGTTGCTGCACGCGGCCGCCCTCTCCGGGCGGTCCATGACGGATGTCGTCCGATGGGTGGACGAGCAGGAGCAGCTCGAGGTGGCCGACGTCCTGTTCGCCGCCGGTGCCCACGAAGCCCTGCAGGCCGCCCGGGCTACGTGGGCCCGAGACGATC
>DATGGF010000261.1:0-1595 GCA_035308625.1 Acidimicrobiales bacterium
GTGATGTCGTCGTCGGCGAGAGAGACCCGTCCCGACGCAGGCTCGATCAAGCCGCAGAGGACGTTGAACAGCGTGGTCTTGCCGGCGCCGTTGGGACCGATCAGACCGGTGATCTGGCCGGGGCGCACGTCCAGATCCACGTCATCGAGGGCATGCAGCCCGCCAAAGCGGACGCACACTCCCTCGGCCCTGAGCAGGGCGGCCCGCTCCTCACCTGCCACTGCGCACCCCGTAATGGAGTTCGCCGTTCCTACGTGCAGGGGCGCTCCTTGGCCCGGCACCCAGGTTCGTTTCGGAGCGGGTCATCGTGTGGGCGGGCAGGGAGCCGACCGGGGAACCTGCGGAGACCGCCGATCGCGATTGCCCGGGTAGGGCGGTGGCCAGGATCGAATCGAACGGGAGGGGGCGGCGGGGACGGGGGCGCAACACGCTCGTTGTGCGCTTCGCCTCGGCCACCGAGATGGCGACGGTGCCCTCGGGATTGCGCCCCAGGCCCACCACGCCGACGGCCACGCCAAGCTGGATGTACGGCTCGACCCATCCGGGGATGGGCAACAGATGAACGGTGGCCACCGTGTACACCGCGCCGGCGATGAGGGCGCCACTCAGCCGGGATCGGCCGCCCAGGACGACCAGCAGCAGCAACTGCAGGGACCAGCTCCACGAGAAGTCGAAGGGCGTGATCGAGCCTTGGTACGCCCCGAGCAGCGCACCGCCGAGGGCTGCCACCATGCCGCACGCGGCAAAGACGACGAGCTTGGTGACGGTGAGGTTCACTCCCAATGTCGACGAAGCCAGTGGGGAGTCCCGCAGGATCAGCAAGCGGCGCCCCACCGGACCCCGGCGCAAGGCGAACGCGGCGAGCAGCACGGCTCCCAGGACGACCAGGCCCAGCTCGTACATGGCCGCGTTGGACGCGAACGACACGCCAAGGATGCGGGGGCGGGGGTCGGTCATACCAGTCAGCCCCCCGCTCACGCCCACGCTGTTGAAGACGATGTTGTCCATGATCAGGGCGAAGGCGAGCGTGGCCAGCGCCAGGTAGAGGCCCTTGAGACGAAGCGATGGGAGTCCGACCAGGAGGCCCAACGGCACCGAGATGGCCATCGCCAGTAGCGCGGCACCGAGGAAGTTCTGGCCGTGGGTGCCGGCGAAGTGCCCGACGCAGAAGGCGCCGACCCCAACGAAGCTGAATTGGGCGATGGAGATCTGCCCGGCCCAGCCGGTGAGCACGACCAGGGTCACGGCGACCGTGGTGAAGATCGCTCCGGCAGTGAGGTCACCGAGTTTCGGCCCGTGCAGCACGAGCGGTAGTCCCAGGGCCACCACGAAAGCGAGGAGGCCGAGCACCGTGGACCCCTGCAGACGGCGGACATCGGACCCGGTGGTGTCCTCCACCTCGAGCTCGGCACCAGGCGCGGACTCCGCGCCGGTCGAGGCCATTGGGCGCACGGCGATTCCGGCCTCCTTGAGCTTGCCCCCGAGCACCACCAGCAGGACGAAGAGCACGAGCCACGGAATCGAGGCTTCGACGTTGGCGACGACCCCTGAGCTGCTCCATTTGGTGAGGACGCTCATGAGCACCGAGAGGCCCA
>DATGGF010000262.1:0-10515 GCA_035308625.1 Acidimicrobiales bacterium
GGGCACAGACGCCGGCGCCGACGCGCCGGCTCCCGACAGGGCGCCCAGCGGCCCCGACCCATTGGCCGGAGACGGGAGTCCCGACGACGGCGGCGCACCGAACGTGCCCGAGCCGGCGGGGGCGTTGGTGGGCTCGTAGTAGGTGCAAACCGTCTCGTCGGCCAGGCACACGTAGACGAGCTGCACCTGGAACCACTGGCCGTAGGCCGAGATATCGGCGTAGGGGGCGAGCCCCGACCCCAACGTGGTGAGCCCCTGGCTCAGCGACGACTCGTGGTTCTGGATGTCGGCCGACACGGCCTGGAGGTCGGACACCGCGCTCGAAAGCGAGCCATGGGTGTCGGCCTCGAGCTGGGCCACCTCACCGGCCGCTTGGCCCAGGTTGGTGACGGTCTGGTCGAGCAGGTCGTTACGTCCCGCCAGTGACTGCGCCACCGTGTCGAGGTTGGAGATCACCTGGCCCAGGTCGCCGCTGCGCTGCGACAGCGCGCCGAAGACCTGGTTCAGGTTGTCGATGAGCTGGCCGACCTGGGTGTCGGCCGATCCCACGGTCTGCGACACGGCCGCCGCGTTCTCGATGAGCTGGTCGACCTGGCCCTGGTCGCCCTGCAGGGCGTCGGCGAAGGCGGTGACGACCTGGTTGGCCTGCTGCGGGTGCAGCGCGCCGAGGAGCGGCCCCAGCGAATTGAGCAGCGCCCCGATGTCGGCGCCGGGCACGTCGTGCGACAGGGGGATGGTGGCTCCGGCGCGCAGGCGCGAGATGTCGTGGCCCGGGTAGAGGTAGAGGAATTGCTGGCCGAGCACGTTGTGCCACTGGGTCCCGACCTGGGTGTCGGTCGGCAGGTGGACGTCGGAGTTGAGGGCGAAGTCCACCAGCGCGTGGGCGCGCCGGACCGATACGCCGGTCACCTCGCCCACGGTGACGCCGGCGATCTTCACGTCGTCCGACGGCTGGAGCCCGGTGGCGTCGGCCACCTCGGCCGAGTATGCGGTGCGGTGCGAGAAGAAGGTGATGTTGCCGATGCGCGCCGCCAGAGCGGCCAGCACCACCAGGCAGCAGGCGGCGAAGACGAGGACCTTCCACGTCGTCGGCTGCCAGGCGCCGCTGCGGCGCGCCGAGGCGCGCAGCCGGGCCATAACGCCGGCCGCCCGGCTCACAGCGGGCCTCCGAGCAGACCCTGGATGAGCCCGCCGAGCCCACCCGGCGCGGGGGTCGGTGCCGGTTGAGGAGAGGCCAGACCCTGGTACATCTGCGTATTCAGTTGCTGGCCGGCCTGCGTGGTGGTGGTGCCGGCAGGGACGGCCGGGACCACGCCGCGCTGGGCCGCGTCGAAGGCCGAGATCTGCCCGGCGCAGTTGAGCGGCGTCCCCGCGCCCGACAGCGCCTGCTGCAACGGGGCCAGGAAGGAGAGGCCCGGCTGGGCCGGTGCGATCAGCGAGCAGATCATGTCGTTGATGTCCGACAGCAGGATGAAGGTGTGGAAGTAGCCGAAGTGCGACCCGTCGGGCAGCACCTCGGCCGGGTCGTAGGAGTTGGCGAACCGGGTCAGGTAGACGGCCAGTCCCTGGATCACGTTCCCGATGTCCTGCTGGCGCACGAGCAGCACGCGGGCGACGTTGTCCCCGGCCGACAGCAGCGTGGTGATGTCGGGGTGATAGGTGGCGAGGAACTGGGCCAGGTTCTCGGCGAACGGCGTCAACGCGCTGAGCAGCTTGCGGTACGACCCCGCCGCCGCGTTGAAGGCGGGCAGGCCCTGGTTGGAAGCGGCGGCGATGGCGTTCAGCGACTGAGCTGTCGGCGCCAGCGCCGAGGCGAACCCGCTGAAGGAGTCGAGGGCAGAGAGCTGGGCCGGGAGTGTCCGGTCGAGCAGGTCGGCCAGCTTCACCCCTTCGTCGATGCTCGCTGCGATGGTCGGCCCTTCGCCGTCGGAGGCCTGAGCCAGGTTCGACACCACCGTCGACAAGTCGGGCGCGTCGATGCGGGCCAGCAGCGGGTCGGCGGCGGCGAAGAGATCCCCCAACTCGGGTGACACTGCGGTGTGGGCCAGCGTGGCGCCGTGAGCCAGCGTGGCGCTGTGGTCTCCCGCCGGGAAGTCGAACACCACGTCGTCGGCGCCGAACACGTTGATGGGCCGGATGGTGGCGGTGGCGTCGGCCGGCACGGAGAAGTCGGGATTCACGGCCATGGCGATGTGAGCCCGTCCGTTCTGCAGGGCCACCGTGGTGACCCTCCCCACCTGCACACCGCGATAGGTCACGGCCGAGCCGGTGTGGAGCCCTTCGCCCGAGGCGGGGAAGAACCCGCTCAGCGCGTACTGACCGGTGAAGGCGCCGTCGGCGGCCTTGACGATCACGGTCACGCCGGCGACGGCCACCGCCGCGGCCACCACCACCGCCAGCAAGCGCACGGGACGGCGGACGGAGGTGGCCCTCATCCCACCAACCTCGCGGTGGCGTTGGTGCCGCCGAACATGACGGTCGACAACAGCAGGTTGAGGAGCACAACCGTGATGATCGAGATGCGGATGGCGCGCCCCGCGGCCACGCCCACTCCCGCCGGCCCGCCGGCGGCCCGGTAGCCGTAGTAACAGTGGATGATCGTCACCGCTATGGCGAAGACCATCGCCTTCACGAACGAGTAGAGGATGTCGATCGGGGGAAGGAACAGCCGGAAGTAGTGCTGGTAGACGCCGTTCGACAGGCCGAAGAACTTGGTCACCACCAGGCCGGTGGCCAGATAGCTGGCGAACAAGGCGGCCAGGTACAGCGGGATCATGCAGATGAGGGCGGCCCATACTCGGGTGGTCACCAGGTAGACGAAGCTGTCGATCCCCATGACCTCGAGCGCGTCGATCTCCTCGGAGATGCGCATGGCGCCGAGCTGAGCGGTGAAGCCGGCGCCCACTTGGGCGGCCAGGGCCACGCCGGCCACCAGGGGGGTGATCTCGCGGGTGTTGGCCAGCGACGAGATGATGCCGGTGAAGGCCTGGGCGCCGATCTGCTGGAGGCCGGTGAAGCCTTCGAGGCCGACTTCGGTGCCGGTGAAGAAGGCGATGCTCGTCACCACGAAGAACATCCCGCCCCCGATGACGAGCGCCCCGGTGCCGATGGTGATGTCGGAGACGAGGCTCGTGATCTCGCGGCGGTACTTGAGGCCGCGGGGCAGCTGGACGAACACCCGGAGGTAGAAGGCGAGCTGGTCGAAGGCGAGGTCCAGCGTCCCCGCCGCCCCCGATCCGGCGTCGGCCACGCGCTTGCGCACCCCCGCCAGGCGCGGCCGGGGAGCGAGTGGCGACGATCCGGGTCGGGTGGCGAGGTCGACCATCAGATCGCCTTCTGCGGGATGAAGTTGAAGTACAAGACGGTCAACACGAAGTTCACGAAGAAGGCGAGCACGAAGGTGATGACCACGGCCTGGTTGACGGCGTCGCCCACGCCCTTGGGGCCGCCCTTGGCCGACACGCCCTTGTAACAGGCGACCATGGCGGCAAGGAACCCGAACACCGCCGCCTTGAACAGCGCCATCCACAGGTCGGCCAGCTGGCTCAGCTCGGAGAAGGTGGCGAAGAAGCTGCTCGTGGTGATGTGGATGGAATGGGTGCCGAAGTAGAGCCCGCCGAGGATGCCGGCCGCGCTCACCACCGCGTCGAGCAGGACGGCGACGACCGTCGCCGCCAACAGGCGGGGCAGGACGAGCCTGTGGAGCGGGTTCACGGCCATCACCTGCATGGCGTCCAGCTCGTCGCGAATGCGACGGGAGCCGAGGTCGGCACACATGGCCGAGCCGCCGGCGCCGGCGATGAGGAGCGCCGTGGCCACTGGCGCCTGCTCGCGCACCACGGCCAGCACCATGGCGGCGCCGAGCTGTGATTGGGCGCCGATCTGCTGGAGCAGCGACCCGACCTCCAGGGCGATGACGATGCCGAAGGGGATCGAAACCAAGATGAGCGGCAGCGTGGTGACGCGGGCCAGGAACCAGCACTGGTCGAAGAACTCGCCCAGCGGGAGGCCCCGCCGCAGCAAGAGCCGCATGGACTCGAGCGCCAGGGCGAACATGGAGCCGGTCTCCCGGACCACGTTGGTGACCTTGTCGCCGATCGGCGTGGTCACCGCTTCCACGGCTGTCCCCCTCTCTCCCCTACGCCTGCCATTCCCGTTTCGCGGCGCGGTCGACCAAGCGGCCTGCAGGAGGTGCACTCTGGAACGCCCCCACAGCCGGCTCGATCCGCCGACCGCATATGGCCGCCCGAGCGAGTAGCGGCCCTACACAGGGAGAACGTGGCTGGCGACGGCGCCTTGTGGTCGGGCGCTCAGCGGAATCCACCTGGTGGCAACACGGGTTGCAAAACCGGTGGGGAGGACTCCGGGCTTGGTCTCGGGGGGCAGTTGGACCGCACCCGGAGTCTCCCCCAGCGGACTGCGGGGCTTTAGAGGTGCAGCCCCGAGGTCGTGCCGGTGACGGCCTGCGTCACCCCGCCGACCACGCCACCGACCGTGCCCGTCGGGCTCGTGGCGCCCGAGGTGCTGGTCGTCGAAGTTCCCGAGCCGCTCGACGGCACGAGCGTCGAGGTGGCCCCGGCCACGGATTGCACCGCGCCCGTCACCGCTGTGGTGCCGGCGCCCACCGCGCCCGACACGATCTGCGTGACCGTCTGCAACGGGTCGGTCTGGCCGCCACCGCCGCAGTTGCTCGTGCAGCCGCCGGTGTTGCCGCCCGTGCCGGTGTCGGTCGTCGTAGTGGTGTCGGTGGTCTGGTTCCCGCTGCCGGGGTCGTTGGTGATCGGCTTCGGCGGGATGGGCTTGGGCGGGATGGGCGTCGGCGTGTAGGTGCCGCCGTTGGAGCCGACCGAGCCCGTCGTGGGTGCGTCGGCGGTGCCCACCGTCGGGGCCGCCACAGGTGCAGCGACCGTCGGCAGGGCCGGGAGCGCGTCCGCGGCCAAGGTCCACGGGGTGTTGGCGGCCAAGCCGCTCGGGATCACCTGCGGCGCGGAGGCCGCGGCGGCGGGAGGAGGAAGCAGGATCGGCACGGCTTCGAGAGCCCCGCCGAGCAGCGCGCCGACAGCCAGGCTGGCGGCTCCTCCGACGGCCAGACCACTGCGGCCGAGCCAACGGTGGACTCCGGCCGGCGAGACGACGTCGTCGAGCCCGTTACCCGATGCCTCCATGCGGAGACAGGCGTTGTGCAACACCCCACTAACCACGGGTGACCTCCCAGTTCGTCACGAGAACGTTGAGCCCTTGCAAAGCTTCCGTTGCTGTTTCGCTGTAGCGGCCGGGGGCCGGCCCGCCGGACAGGGTGAAGATGGTGGAGAGCGTCACCGCGGTGGCCTTGTCTCCTTGGGCGGTGATGGTCACGTCGAGCGGGGCGTTGTGGGCCGTGACCGTCGCCCCCGACAGCGGGGCCGGCATGGTCACCCCGGGCGCCAGGGCCGACCACCAGTCGGAGCGCTGCTGAGCGGCCGAGCGCAGAGCGCCGAAGTAGGCCTCGAGCGCGGCGGCCTCCACGGCCAGCGGGGCCGGTGACTGAGCCCAGGCGGTGTCCGGCGTGCCGGTCAGAGTGAGCGTGCCCATGGGCTCCTCGTTGTTCTCCAGGGTCAACCCCTGGGCCACGAGCGCCGAAGGTGCGCTGGTGGTGTACCCGGTCGGCCAGCTCTGCCCCGAGCCCGAAGCAGCCGTCTTGGACGTCTGCACGCTCGCTTCCTGGGCCTCGACGAGGTAGCGGTTGGGCGTGTACCACAACGCGTTGGTCGGCCAGCACGTGTCGAGTACGAGCCCGTTGCCCGACAGGGGCGGGATGGGTGCGCCGGCCGCCACCACCACGTGACCGGTGACCCGGAACACGTGGGTGACGCAGCCGACCTGGTAGTCGATGGTGTCGCCGGGCTGAAGCTGGTCGATGTGGGCGAAGTAGCTCACGTCGTGGGCCAGCAGCACGGCCGTGCCGGCGGTGCCCGGCCAGGGCGTCGAGTCGGCGTGGCCCACGGCCACGTTCAGCTCGGGGTCGTCGGTGCCCTGCTCCACCGGCGCCGTGACGTTGAGCGTCGGCATGTTGAGGACCCCGGCGAGCTGGCCGTCACTCGTCGGTGTGCCCGGCGTAGTGCAGTTCGACGAGGAGCTCGTGCTGCGGTCGGCCGCCCGGGCCGACCGCAGCAGAGCCTGTTGACCATGACCGGAGTGGAGCTGCCACCCCAGCCGGTACCCGACCACGCCGAGCGCGCCCCAGACGAGCGCCAGCCCGACGATCACTCGAGCCCATTTCCCCATGTCGTGCCACCCCCCGGTTGGCAGCCGGTGGGTTACCGGCTACTCCGGTGGACGAAGCGGTGGACGAACGGCGTGCGCCGGATCCGAGGCCAGCCGAGCAGGCCACCGCCCAGGGCAGCGAGCACCGCCAGCAAGGGCAGCGATCCCGCCCACCACTCGCCGGTGTGCACTGCGGTCGGCGAGGTGGCTGCCGCGAACTCAGGAGCGGCTGCCGGAGTGGTGGTGGCCGGAGGAACGGTGCCACCGGCGGGGTTCGAAGCCGGGCCAGTGCCGCTACCGCCGGCCGCCGCCGTCTCGGAGGTGCCCACACCCGAGGTGTCGATCACCACACCGCCACCGGGAGCAGCACCGCCGAGCAGCGTGACCTTGGCGCCCTCGGCGTTGACCGAGTTGCCCGAGGTGGTGCCGGAGGCGAGGTCGATGGTGAGCAGCTGGCCGAGCGGCGAGCTGTTGATGGCCTGGAGCTGCGAGGTGCCCGAGTTGTTCGGCGGGATCTCGAGCGGGTCGGGGAACGATCCGCCCGACGCAGCCTTCAGGTCGTCGACGATGGTCCCCGAGATGCGGATCAGCGTCGCGTCGTAGTTGTTGGCCCAGCCGGCGTCCGCCGTGTAGCTCGTGGTGGCGATGGCCGACGGGATGGTCACCTCGAGGAGGGGTTCCCCGGTGTCCGCGGCCGGGAACAGCTTCACGTCGACCGAGGACGAGGTGGACTTGGCCAGCAGCTGGTCGGGCGTGGTCGTGATCTGCGACACAGCCGAGCCGATGACGACGTCGAGGGTCGGCGAGATCGAGGTCATGACCTGGTTGCAGGCCGGGCCGAGGATCTGGCTCCCGAGCGTCGGGATCTGGCTGAGGCCGCTGCACAGTTGTGTGGCCCCGCCACTGGCGATCTGGTGGAGGATCGACGACACGTCGACCGACAGGTGGACCACCTTGGCGTCCGCGTAGGTCTGGGGCCCGTCGCTCGACGGGTCGACCGTCGCCTGGGCCGCCGCGCACCCGAGGCCGAGCGCCACCGAGATCGGGGTGCCGGCCGGCGTACCGCCGCCCTGCTTGCAGGTGTCGGTGGTGCTGCCGTCGGAGGTCGTGCCACCGGTCGTAGCCGCCGCCGTCGACTTCCCGTCGGCAACATTCGAGGTCAGGAAGATGCCCTCACCCGAAGCGTTGGCCGACTCGGTCGGCGCGCCGCTGGCGCCCTGCACGTAGCTGACCGAGGTCGACGTCTGCGCCCCGGTGAGCTCGGTGCCGAACAGGTCGAGAAGGAGGCCGGTGCCGGTGGCGTTCAGCTGGAAGCCCACCGAGCCCGCTGGGACGAGCGGGGCGGCCATGGCGCTGCCTCCACTGGAGATCACCGCCAGTGCAGCCAGAGCCGCCGTACCGAACGTCGCCACCTTGACCGCTGCACGCCGCCGGCGTGCGGTGCTGGAAAAGAAAGGTCGAGCCATTTCTCTGAGGTCCTCTCCTCGTGCTCACGTCTCGGTGTCCCGGCGCCGCCCCTCGAGGCCGGTCGAGTTCACGGCGAGACACGCGAATAACCGCACTCCGCGCGTGACCTTGCGGTTCTGATCACGGAACCACGACATGTCCGCCGCCCTACGTCGCCCCAGCCCGACCGGGTCGGGGCCGCCAGCCGGGGTCCATGCCCCCCTTCCCGCGCCGAAAAAACCGTCTCGGGGGCAAGACCACACTCCGTGTTATTTTCGTCACACCTTGTGGGAACTCCGGCCGCCGTTGAGGTCGAGGTGGACTTGGCGGGCAGGATGAGTACGCTTAGTGGTGGCAAGGGGCGGCCCAAGCGCAATGCATGTTGCTAATCCGCCCCCGACGACAGCAATTTTGATGAGGAAGTTCCGGGTCTGAGACAAGGGGGGCCGGGGGGTTGACGACGCTTCTCACGGGCGGTGGGACGCCACGGCGCGAGGCGCTCGACGACGATGTCGACCTGGCCCGCGACCGGGAGCTGGTCACCAGAGCGCAGGCGGGCGATCGCAGCGCCTTCGACGACCTGTATCTCCGCTACTCGCGGCGCCTGTACCGCTTCTGCCTGCGGCGCCTGCACGACTCGCACGAGGCCGAGGACGTCGCGCAAGAAGCGTTCGCCCGCGCCTGGCGTGCCCTCCCTTCCTTCGGTGGCGACCGCCGCTTCTATCCGTGGCTCAGCGTCATCGCCTCGCATCTCTGTACCGACGTCCTGCGCCGGCGCAACCGCTCCACTCCGGTGGCCGAGTTCCATCAGAGCAACGTGGCCAGCGTCGAGGACGGAGGCGAGGAGCTCATGATCGCGGCCGTCGACTCCGAGATGGTGGCCCGCGCCTTCACCCGGCTGTCCGACCGTCACCAGCGCATCCTCAACTTGCGTGAGGGATCAGGGTGGTCGTACCAGCGAATCGCCGACCACGAAGGCGTCGGCATCACCGCCGTGGAGACGTTGTTGTGGAGGGCGCGTCAAGCGCTCAAGCGCGAGTTCGCATCGCTGGCCGGCGCCGAGGGCCGCATGGGCGCCTGGCTGGGCGGGCTCTTCTCTTTGGCCACACTGCGGCGTCTCCTCTCGATGCCGCGCCGTATGGCGCACCGTGTCGCCACCACCAGCGCGCGCAGCGCCGCGGTAGCAGCCGGATCCGCGGTGGCCGCCGGAGCCGTCGTCATGGGCGCAGCGTTGAGCTCGCCCGCCACCGCTCCCGCGCAGAATCTGCCTCCGAGCTTCACGACCCAGAGCAACGCCGGGACACCGGCGGGCTCGGGCGCAATCGGGGCCAGCTCGTCCACGCCGGGTGCCGGTGCGACGGGCGGACCGGGCGGCGCCGCTGCGTCGCCGTCCGGTCCGCTCGTGCCTGGTGGCACCCCGTCGTTGCCCGTTCCCGTGCCCGGGCCGGCGGCCCAGCTCGGTACCAACCTGGGCGGCGCCGTCAACGGCGCGGTGAACGGCGTCGGCGGCGCGGTGAACGGCGTCGTCGGTGGGGTGAACACCATCGTGAGCGGGCTCCCCGGGGGCAACCTCCTGAGCGGGCCTGTCGCCGCACTGTTGGGCGGGGCGTCGGGAACGCCGGCAGCCGGCACGTCGGGCTCGGGCTCCTCCGGTTCGCCGGTGGGATCGGCGACCGGCTCGAACCCCGTGAGCTCGACCCTCGGCTCGGCTTCGTCCCTGCTCCAGAACCCGGCGGGCGGGCTCACCGGCGGCTGACCGGCCGCTTGTGGACAGCCCTGACCGGTCACCGGCAGGCGCGGACGCAAGCCCCCCTGAAGGTGATCGTTCCCCTTACGAGGGGGGATCTCCAGTGCCAGACGCCGACGCCATCATCTCGATCCGAGGTGTGACCAAGTCCTTCGGGAGCCACACCGTGCTCCGCGACGTCAGCTTCGACGTGCCCCGGGGCAAGACCACGGCCATCATGGGCCCGTCGGGCACCGGCAAGTCCGTGATGTTGAAGGTCATCATCGGGCTGCTGCGCCCGGAGACAGGACAGATCACGGTCGACGGTGAGCCCATCGTCGGTGTCCGCGAGCGCGACGTCTTCCGCATCCGGCGCAAGTTCGGCGTGCTGTTCCAGGACGGCGCCCTCTTCGGGTCCATGAGCCTCTACGACAACATCGCCTTCCCCTTGCGCGAGCACACCAACAAGACCGAACGCGAAATCCGGGGGATCGTCCTGACCAAGGCCGAGCTCGTCGGGCTGGTCGACCACCTGGCCAAGCTGCCAGGCGAGGTGTCCGGCGGCATGCGCAAGCGGGCGGGGCTGGCCCGGGCGCTCGTGCTCGACCCCAAGATCATCCTCTTCGACGAGCCCGACTCCGGGCTCGACCCGGTGCGGGTGGCCTACCTCGACGATCTCGTGAACACGGCCCAGCACGAGACGGGGGCCACGTTCTTCATCATCACCCACAACATCCAGTCGGTGATGCGCACGGCCGACTACATGGGACTGCTCTTCCGGTCGCGGCTGGTGGCCTTCGGCAGCAAGGCGGACATGACGTCGAGCTCACAGGCCATCGTGCAGCAGTTCCTGGCCGGTCGGGCCGAGGGCCCCATCGGCATGGACGAGATGGCCGAATCGGACACTCCGGTGACTCCGCTCGCTCCCGGCGTCCCTGTCGGTGCCACTGTGGGCGGATCGGTTTCGGGCGACGGTACCGGGCTCGACTCGCTCGACTGACGCCGCCGTCTGGCGACAGGTCCGCCGCAGCTCCGTGCCCAAACTCATCGCGTCGTTCGACGAGCGCGTCGACGGTGTCTTTGATCGTTGGCGCGGAAGG
>DATGGF010000263.1:0-2370 GCA_035308625.1 Acidimicrobiales bacterium
GGCCCACAAGCTGGGCGACATCGGCATCGGGGTGGTGGGCGTACCCAAGACCATCGACAACGACCTGTCGGCCACCGACGTCACCTTCGGGTTCGACACCGCCGTGCAGACCGCCACCGAGGCCATCGACCGGCTCCGGACGACGGCCGAGTCGCACCACCGCGTCATCGTGTGCGAGGTGATGGGCCGCCATGCCGGCTGGATCGCCACCCACGCCGGGATCGCCGGCGGGGCGGCGGAGGTGCTCGTGCCCGAAGTGCCCTTCGACGTCGAGGCCGTGTGCGGGCGTATCCGGCGGCGCCATGCCGGCGGGAGGTTCTCGTCGATCGTGGTCATCTCCGAAGGCGCCCTACCCGAAGCGGGCTCCGATCTGGAGTCGGCCCGGGGTGCGACGTCAGGCCGCACGACCGACGCTTTCGGGCACGCCCGGCTCGGGGGTATCGGCGGCTGGTTGGCCGACGAGATCGAGTCCCGCACCGGGTTCGAGGCGCGCCACACCACGCTGGGGCACATCCAGAGAGGTGGCACGCCGACTGCTTTCGACCGGGTGCTGGCCACGCGCTTCGGAGTGGAAGCGGTGGCCGCCGTGCACGACGGTGACTTCGGGAAGATGGTGGCCCTGCACGCCACCGACGTGATCCGGGTGCCGCTGGCCGCGGCCGTGGCCGAGGCCAAGACGGTGGATCTCGCCCTCTACCGCGACGTGGCCGGGATCTTCCTGGGCTAGCGACGCAGCTCGACCGGTGCGGTTCTGGGCCGGCTCAGGGAACCGAGACGGCGACCCTAAGCTCCTCGGTCGCCTGCTCGGGCGCCACGATGTTGATCAGCACGCCGGTGCCGAGCTCGAAGCCGGCCTGGGTGGTCAGCTTCGGCCAGACGTGGATGTGCCAGTGGTACGGCTCGGGCGCTCGATAGGGCGCCGAGTGGAACACCAGGTTGTAGGGAACGTCGCCCAGGCTGCCGCGCAGCTGTCCCAACACGGTGCGAAGCGAACGCCCTATGGCCACCAGGTCGGCCGGCGCGGCGCGATGCAGGTGCGGGCCGTGAACCCGGGGGATGACGAGCATCTCGAACGGTGTCCCGCTCCAGAAGGGGCAGATGACGAGCACCCGTTCGTCGGCGTACACGACGCGGTGCTTGGCGTCCTCCTCGGCGTCCACCGTGGTGCAAAGCAGGCACCGCCCGGCGAAGCGGGCGAAACCGGCCTGCTCCTCGGCCAGCTCCCGGGGCACGAAGGACATGCCCAGCAGTTGCCCGTGGGGGTGCTCCACGGACGCGCCCGCCTCTCGCCCGGCGTTGACGATGGCCTGGCTGTAGCGCAGGCCCGGGACCTGGGCGTGCTCCTCGATTCGGTCGCGGATGGCCGCCATGACGAGGCCCGCCTGTTCGTCGGAGATGCGGTCCCACGAGCCCTGGTGGTCGGGCGACAGCACGAGCACCTCGTGGATGCCCCCTGCCGTGGCCTGGGTGAAGACCGGGCCGCGGTGCTCGACCACGAACGGCTGGTCGCCTTCGAAGGCTGGGTACAGGTTCGGGACGACCCGCACCAACCAGTTCCCGGTCGACCCGTATGTCTCCAGCGCGGGAGGAGTGGACTCCTCGTTGCCCGGACAGAACGGGCAGGGTCGCGACGTGTCGGCCTGCACGCTCGCACTGCGAGGGAGGAAGGCGGATGGTCGCTCGCCGCGCTCGACGCTGACGGCGACCCATCGTCCGGTCAACGGGTCGAGACGCAGCTGGTTCACCGCGTACCACGCTAGTCGCCCCCGCGCGGGATCCCGGCCACCCAACGGGGTGCGACACTTTGTCCATGGCCAGGCCATTCCGTCCGGCACTGGGCCTCGACGGGATGGAGGCGCTTGGTCGTTTCGTGGTCGGCGGAGTGGCACGACCGGTGCCGACCGGGGCCCTCTACAGCGTGTTGCTGTTGTTGCACGTGGTTGCCGCGGTGATCGGGTTCGGCGCCCTGGCGGTGACGGGAGTGCAGGCGCAGCGGGCCCGCCGTGGGCCGGCGCAGCCCAGCGCCGACGGTGTGCGGCGGTACTTCCGGCCCGGGGTCAACTGGCCCGGACGTGTCCTGTACGCCGTACCCGTGCTCGGTGTCGCACTGGTGGCCGACAGCCGACGCGCCTTCGACGTGGGTGACGGGTTCGTGGTGGCGGGCCTGGTGCTTTGGGTCCTGAGCGCGGTGATGGCCGAGGTGGTGGTGTGGCCGGCCGAGCGCCGCATCCAGGAAGTGGTCACGGATCGTTGGGGTGAGGACTCGTCCGGTGGGGACCTCCAGCGCGACTGCACCACCGTGGCTCGGGCGTCGGTCGTGCTCGCCGGGATCTTCGCGCTGGGTGTGGTGGTGATGGTGGGCAAGCCCTG
>DATGGF010000264.1:0-7690 GCA_035308625.1 Acidimicrobiales bacterium
GGCGCGCCGTTCTACGGCTCCATGGGGGGCAAGCCCCTCGATCGCCCCATCGTGGCCATGGCGCCCACTGTTGACGGACGGGGCTACTGGTTGGTGGCGTCGGACGGCGGGGTGTTCGCCTTCGGCGACGCGTCGTTCGACGGGTCGATGGGAGGGACTCGACTCAGCCAGCCCGTGGTGGGTCTCGCCACCGATGCGGTGACCGGCGGGTACTGGATGGTCGCGGCGGACGGAGGGATCTTCGCCTTCGGCGCGCCGTTCTACGGCTCCATGGGGGGCAAGCCCCTCGATCGCCCCATCGTGGCCATGGCGCCCACTGTTGACGGACGGGGCTACTGGTTGGTGGCGTCGGACGGCGGGGTGTTCGCCTTCGGCGACGCGGGCTACTACGGCTCCATGGGGGGCAAGCCCCTCGATCGCCCCATCGTGGCCATGGCGCCCACGCCCGATGGACGGGGCTACTGGTTGGTGGCATCGGACGGCGGGGTGTTCGCCTTCGGCGACGCGGGCTATTACGGCTCGACCGGTGGCTTGGTGCTGGCCCAGCCCGTCTGCACTGCGGCAGCGACGCCCGACGGACGGGGCTACTGGTTGGTGGCATCGGACGGCGGGGTGTTCGCCTTCGGCAATGCGGGCTACTACGGCTCGACCGGTGGCATGGCGCTGAGCGCACCGGTCGTCTCCGCCGCGGTGGCGGTCACCGCCGGCTAGGCCGGGCAGTCCTCGTTCAGCCGGTCACGGCCACGCGGTAGATCTCGTCGAGGTCACGGGCCACTCGGGCCCAGTTCCAGTGCTCGATGGCCCGGGCCTGGGCGGCCACCCCACGTGCGATGCGTCCTGCCTCGTCCCCATGCAGGGACGCCAGAGCGCCGGCCAGGTCGTCCACGACCCGGCGGGGAGAGCTGCGAGCGACCACGACCCCAGTCGTGCCCACCAGCTCAGGGGGTCCGGCGGCGCCGACGCACACCACGGGGCGCGCCGCCGCCATCGCCTCGAGCACCGCGAACCCGACCTGCTCGTGCAGGCTGGGGTGGAGCACGACGTGACACCGCCCCAGGGCCGCAAACGTGTCGTCCCGGGAGCAGGCGCCGAGGAAACGGACGCGGCTAGCGACACCGAGCGAGCCGGCGAGACGTTCGAGGCGGTGTCGTTGCTCTCCGTCCCCCACCACCAGGTACTCGCTGTGGGGCACGGCGCGTTGGAAACGGGCAAAGGCGCGGATCCCGAGGTGGAAACCCTTCCACCCGAGTAGCCGCCCGATCGAGAGGACACGGAAGGGCTCGCCGCTTGCCGGGGGCGGCGCCACCGCGGCCAACCGGGCCAGTTCCCACGGCTGGAGCCCCCCGAGGACGATGCGGCGACCCTTGACCCTCCGTGATGAGGGCGCGTCCACGGAGATCACGGTGGTGCGCCGTCCCACCGTGATCCGGCGCGCGGCTCGTCCCGCCGTGTGGGCAGCCACGTCGCGCAGAAGCTCCCCCGCCACGGCACGCGCGCCCATACCCGGGAAGAACGTCCACGGCGTGGCGGCGAAACTCCCCGCGTACCAGACAAAAGGGACGCCGAGGCGGCCCAGCAGCGACGGCATCGCCGAGTTGGCAAAGGTCACGTGTTGGGCGATGTCGAAGCTCACATCACGGTGAAGCCGCTGTGCCCTCCGATATGCCGAAACCTGCCAGGCCAGATAAGCCGGGTACGGCCCGACGCGTGGCGTCAGACCGCGGTCCTCCACGAATTCGACCCGCAGGCGCGGCGGGATGGAATTGACGGGATCTTCGAACACTTCCCGATACCGGCTGGACGTCAGCAACCAGACGTCGTGGTGCTCGGCCACCGCCGCGGCCACACCCCAGCCGATGCCCGGTTCCGAGCTCCACCCCGGAGCACAGACGTACGCCGACATGAGGACGCGCATGGCACATCACCATGGCATAGCGACCGGCGCCATCCCCGGTCCGGTCGGTGGTCAGGCGGTGCCGAGTACCTCTGGGAGGGATTCCGCCTCTCGGAGGTCGGTCTCCGTCACGAGGAGGGTGGCGACAGCGTGCTCTTCAGCGTTTCCAAGGCCTCCGTGATGGGCACGTCGGCGTCGGGCCGGGGGAAGTCCTCGCGCTTGTTGAGGTGCGGGAAGGGCTCGCTTGGAATCGCCAGATCCAGCGCGGCGCACAAGGGGGCCCAGCCGTCCGACGCCTGCCACTCGACGAGGCGGCCCGCCGGTGCCGAGGCCCGCACCTCGGCGTTGTGCCGCTCGTAGGCGGCGATGGACGCGGCCTTGTCCGTCCAGTCTGGGGTGAAGCGGGCCGTGGACACGTCGCGCCACATCTCGAACCACTCCCCCATCTCCGGTGGGAGGTGGGCCTTGTCGATGCCGAAGATGGTCTGGCTGGCGCTCTCCCACCAGGTCTCGCTGTCGCGACGCGTCGAGAGCACGACGATGGCGTCGGGATTGGCCTCGAGAATCTCCGACCAGAACAGGCAAGCCGGGAAGTCCGACGTGGCGCCGTAGCCCTGGAGAAGTGCATCCCAGTCGACGGCCTCGCCTGATGCCGCGGCTGCCCACGACCCCATGTGCTCGGGGTGACCGAAGACCTCGAGCATGTGGTAGCAGGGCGTGCCCAGCAGCTGTTCCAGGGCCGCCTTGAGCGACAGCGTCCCGGTCCTCCCCACTCCTGCACCGACCACCCGCACGCTCACGGCGGCCCCCTCTCCCCGATCCCGGCCTTGGCTCGTCGGACCCTAGCCCGCGGGCGCCGAGCTCCCCAGGCACGAATCCCACGATTCGTGGTTGTAGTCCGACCCAGCGAGGGGATCTTCGACCACGGAGGGTGAAATCTCACAGAAAGGCTTGTTTGACTCTTGATATCTCACCCAACGTGAGAACAAACTCACGAGGCGCAGTTGGAGGGGTCCATGGGGCAGAGGGGCTTGCCGGGGGGAACGACGGTCACGCCTGAGGGCGTGCTGTCGGTTCTCGCCCGTGCTCGAGGCGCCCTCTGGCGTCGGGTGGCCGGCCCATGAACCTGCCGCTCAAGGCCAAAGCCACGATCGCTCTGGCCCTCGCCGGAGGCGTCGGAGCCCTGACCGTGGCCATCGGCGAATGGGCCGGAGGTGGGCTGCCCGGACCACGCGAGGGATCGGTGGCCGCGGTCCTGGGCGGGCTCTTCCTGTGCACCTGGCTCTGGCCGCTCTACATCTACGTCCGCGAGCAGTCCGAGGCCATCCACCTCGACGAAGCCTGCTTCGTAGTGATGGTGCTGGTGGCCCGCCCCAGCACCGTACTCATCTCCTTCGCCGTGGCCACCGTGCTGGCGCAGGCGGCGCGTCGCCGGCCCTTGATCAAGTCCGCCTTCAACGTCGGCCAGGAACTCGTGGCCGTCGGCGCCGGCCTCGCCGTGTACGTGGCTCTGGCCCAACGCGGGCCGTCACCGACCTTCCGCGACCTCGGCGCGGCAGTGCTCGGGGCGGCTGTCTTCTTCGTGGTGAACGGCATCGCCATCGGCTCCATCCTGGCCACCACCGGCGCGCCGTGGCGCGAAGCGCTCTTCGTGGGTCTCGACGTCCGCCTCATGCTCGTCGGCGGGAGCATCGCGGCCGCGTTGTCGAGCGGGTTGATCATCCGTTCGTTCCCGTGGGCCGTGCCCGTCGCCGTGCTACCGCTGATCGTCCTGCGCCAGGTAGTGGCCGGGCACTTCGACGCCCGCCACGACCGCGCCCGTCTGCACGGCTTGTTCGAGGCCACGCTGGAGACGCATCGAAACATGGGCCGCGACGAGGTCGTGGCCGCTCTGCTCTCGTCGGCCCGGGCGTTGCTCCGTTGCGAGGAGGCGGCGCTGAGCGACCACCCGGCCGAGGGACGCGGACTGGCCGCCCACCTGCCGACCCCCGACGAGCCCATGTGGCTCACGGTGTCGGGCCGCAGCCGCCACGAGCCGTTCGATCCGGCCGACCAGGTCCTGCTCGACGCGCTCGCCGCCGTCGGAGCGGGGGCTCTGTCCAATGCCCATCTCTACCAAGAAGGCCAGCATCAGCGCGAGCAGCTGTCGGCCATTACGTCGAGCCTGGGCGAAGGGGTATGCGCGGTCAGCCGCACCGGACAGGTCACCTTCGTCAACCCCGCCGCGTCGGCCATGCTCGGATGGGACCACGTCGGCGAGCTCGACAGCTTCCTCCCGCCGCCGCAGCTCGAAGCCGGCCCACGGGCTCCGAGTTTCGTGCTGGCCCCGGCCATGCGGGCCATGACCACCGGCGAGACGATCACCAGCTACGACAGTCGCTTCCAGCGGCGCGACGGGTCCTTCTTCGACGTGGCCTTTACCGCCTCTCCCATCACCGGTGCCCGGGGGCCGATCGGCGCCGTGCTCGTGTTCCGCGACATCAGCGAGCGCAAGCAGTTCGAGGAGCAGCTCACCCGCCACGCCTTCCACGACGCCCTGACCGGGCTGCCCAACCGGCGGCTGTTCCTCGACCATCTCGACCACGCGCTACGCCGGGCCGAGCGCTCCCGCGAGCGTCACGCCGTGCTCTTCCTCGACGTCGACCGGTTCAAGGTGGTGAACGACAGCCTGGGCCACCACGCCGGCGACGCCCTGCTCGTAGCCATGGCCGGTCGTATCGCCCAGACCCTGCGACCGGGCGACATGATCGCTCGCTTCGGGGGAGACGAGTTCACCATCCTGCTCGAAGGGGTGAGCTCGGCCGAGGACGCGGTGGCCGCCTCCCAGCGGATCCTGGGCAACCTCCAGGAGCCCATTTCGCTGCCCGACGGGCACGACGTCATGGGCAACTTGAGCATCGGGATCGCCCTCACCTCGCCGGGTAAGAGCCGCGACGATGTCCTTCACGACGCCGATGTGGCCATGTACCGGGCCAAGACGAGCGGGCGCGGCGGGCGCTTCGAGGTCTTCGACGTGCATGCCATGGGGACCCGGTCGGCCGAGCGCATCGAGTTGGAAGGCGCGCTGCGACTCGCCCTCGAACGCGACGAGCTCGAGGTGCACTACCAGCCGCTCTTCTCCATTTCGGACCGCCAGATCATCGGGGCCGAGGCCCTGGTGCGCTGGAACCACCCCGAGCGCGGCCTCATGGAACCCGACGAGTTCATCTCGCTGGCCGAGGAGACCGGACTCATCCTTCCCCTCGGGCGGGTCGTGCTGGAGCACGCGTGTCGCAAGGCCCGCGAGTGGCGCGAGCGCTTCGGTGTCGCCCTGACTGTCGGTGTGAACCTCTCGCCCCGCCAGTTCCAGCAGGCCGAGCTGGGCCGGGAGATCGAGGAGGTGCTGCGATCCAGCGGTGTCGACCCGGCGCAGCTGTGCCTGGAGATCACCGAGAGCCTGGCCATGGACCACGTGGACCGCACCCGCGATGTGCTTGCCCGGCTCAAGCAGCTGGGCCTGCGGGTGGCCATCGACGACTTCGGGACCGGCCACTCGGCCCTCGGCTATCTGGCGAGCTTCCCCGTCGACGAGGTGAAGATCGACCGGAGCTTCGTCGAGGGTGTCGACTCGGACCCGGTGAAGTCGGCCATCGTCTCGGCCGTCATCAACCTGTCGCATGCCATCGGGTCGACCACCGTGGTCGAGGGCATCGAGACCTTCGCCCAGCTCGAGCACTTGCGTCTGCTCGGCTGCCCGGTGGCCCAGGGCTACTACCTGGCCCGGCCCGGGCCGGCCGAGGTGCTCGAGCAGGCGCTCGCCGAGGCCTACGGGGCAGATTCCCCCGTGCCGTCGGGCTTTTCGCCGGCTGCCGCCTGACCTTCAGGGCGCGAACCGGTCACGCTTGGCGAAGTCGCCTGGGCCGAAGCACTTCTGGACGAGACGCAGACGCGAACGAGCCCGGGTGCACCACACCCGGGCTCGTTCCGTGTTCGTGTTCAGCCCCGAAGGGCGTGCGCCTTAGATGCCGACCTTCGTACCGGGCAGCAGCTTGAGCTTCCCGCTCTTGTTGGTCTCGCAGATGGTGGCGCTGAACGTGTCACCAACATGGGCCGGGTCGTTGCCCGTAGCCGTGTCACTGACAGCAGTGATCATGGCGGAGGCGATGAACTCGGTCGTGGTGCCGGCCTTACCCGGGCAAGCGTCAGTCGCAGGTTGCGTCACGACAGGAGATCCGAACGTGACGGTCGCCCCGCTGTTCGACCACGTGAGCGACCCACCCCCGAGCAGCCCTGTGGAAACCCCCGAGAGCGACTTGTACGACTTCTTGGTGGCCTTGGTCAGCTGGGCACAGTTCGAGATCGTCGTGTTGCCCGACACCGAGCCCGACAACTTGTTACAAGTTCCGTTCCCGTTCGCTTGAGCGGCCGGTGCCATCAGAAAGAGCGTCGGCGTCGCAAGACCCGCGACGAGAACCCCAGAAATCAACAACCGGCGCAAAACTGCCCCCTTGTCATGTCCACACCCGAACCGCCTACACCGACGGCCCCCAGTGCACTTCCCCCAACTTCTCTGACACGGATGTTAGCAATCGAGGCCGCGAAAAACCCGCCAAAATTGGGTAGAACTGATGGGTAACTTCGATGGACGGACCGAATTTCCACTGAACGGGACTCGGCCCGTCCACTCCGCCACCAATCGTGGTGGATTGTCAACGTAAGTTGTCAGGCGGCCAAAGGTTCCAGACCTGACGGCGCAGCTTGCCTTCCGGCGCAGTGACGGGTTCGCCTCGGCTCGGCGACGACGCCGCCGAAGGACGCTCGGATGGTCTCGCGTGAGTGACGAAACCGGTTCGTGCCGACGCGCATCAGATCGAGGGGCGGCCTCTCAAAGCATGACCTGAGGGACGGGTTGGGGAACCGAGCCGGTGAACGCGCCGCTCTCGTCGTAGGTGAATTCCCACACTCGCCCGCAAGAGTCGGAGCAGACGGCTTGGATCGAACGGGCGGGTGGGACGAACAGCTGGTGGGGCACCGGCACGGTTGCTCCGCAGGGACATCGGAACTCGTCGGGCAGCACGCCGGTTGCGATACCCGCGTTGCGGCCTGCGAATGTCCAAGGGAAGAAACAGCCGCTTCACCTGCAGGTTTGCCCGCGCTGGGGTTCCCCTACTGTTGCGCACCCACCTGTCGCCACAGCCGGTCCGTGCGCCGGCGGTGTTCCAGCTTGCTGATCCACTCCGAGTAGGGGCCGGAGTGCTTTAGGTCGAGGCGAAGATGCGCGGGGAGGTCGCGGCTGACGATGCGGCTGGCGGTTGCTTCCATCGCCTCGCGCAATCGGTCCTCAGGTCCCGTCGACTCGAAGGCAAGCGTCCACGAACTGGTGTCGTCGACGATGAACTCGGAGAGCTCGACCGAACAGACGAGCAAGTCGGGCGGGGCCTCGAACGCGGGCACCAGCGAATCCTCGTCGGGAATGAAGGCCGTCAACCTTCGCCGCTTCGTGACCCGGCGCCAGCCCGGTGACTCCTTCCGGCGGATGCGCTGAGTGCCGAAGGAGAACGACCACTTCTTCCACGACTCCAGACGCCCTCGGCCAATGCCCATGAGGTCGATGACGCCGCGCGTGCCGTGGAACTCCTTCACGTCGAGGGCAGAACCCCCGCGGATCTTTACGGCAAGGTCCGGCAACTGCGGCGTCACCTGGTAGATGTCGTCCCGCTCCTCCCGCCGTGCGGGGAAGCGGCTGAACCACTCGTCCGTCGAGGCCGGAATCGGCCCCGGGACGATCCAGCGCACCTCGAGGCGCGTGCTCCCGTA
>DATGGF010000265.1:0-1935 GCA_035308625.1 Acidimicrobiales bacterium
GAGGTGGCCCAGCGCCGCGTGGTGGACACCATGTCACCGCTGCGGGAGCTGCTCGCCCAGAGCCTCGACCATCTCGAGAACCTCTTCGCCCGGGGCGACACGATCACCGGCGTCCCGACCGGCTACACCGACCTCGACGAGCGTCTCGCCGGGCTGCAGAAGTCCAACCTCGTGGTGGTGGGGGCCCGGCCGGCCATGGGCAAGGCCCTGGCGCTCGACACCGCGGTCCCCACGCCGGCGGGCTGGACGACGATGGGCGAGCTCCAGGTGGGCGACGAGGTCTTCGACGAGCACGGCCAGCGGAGCCGGGTCACCTACTGCTCGCCGGTGTTCATCGGCCACCGCTGCTACCGGGTGGCCTTCGAGGACGGCACCGAGATCGTGGCCGACGCCGGGCACCGGTGGCTGGCCCACGACCTCGCCTCCCGACGCGGTCGGCCCCGGGTGGTCACCACCGAGGAGATGGTGGCCGGCGGCACCCGGACGCGGGCGGGACGGCCCAACTGGTACGTGCCCGTGGCCGACCCGCTGGCCGGGGCTGAAGTGGAGCTGCCCGTCGAGCCCTACCACCTGGGCCGCCACCTGGCCGAGGCCGTCGTCGCCGATCAGCCGGCCCGCTTGCCCGACCGGTACCTGCGGGCCGGGTTCAAGGCCCGCCTCGACGTGCTCGGTGGCTTCCTCGACACCGTCGGCTCGGCCGCCACCCCCGACGTCGGCGCCGTCTGCCGAGAGGGCGCCCGGACCGAGCTCTGGCTCGCCGACCGGTTCGTCCTGGGCCAGGTGCGGGAGCTGCTCTGCACGCTCGGCCTCGCCCCCACCGCCCCCGGTCGTCGCAGCGTGCGGTCGTCCGACGGCGCCCGGTCCCAGCAGTGGGGCGTGCGCTGGTGGGCGACGGAGCCCGGCGTCCGCCCCGGCGGCCCCGCCTGGGCCGCCGTGGCCGCCGCCCTGGCGCGCCACGGACGTCGCCGGCGGCACGCCGTGGTGGCAATCGAGGAGCTCCCGAGCGTGCCGGTGCGGTGCATCGCCGTCGACGCCCCGTCGCGGGTGTTCCTGGCCGGCCCGTCGATGGTGCCCACCCACAACACGAGCTTCGCCCTGGGCATCGTGGCCAACGCCGCCGTGCACGCCGGGGTGCCGGTGCTGCTGTTCTCGCTGGAGATGAGCCATCTCGAGCTCACCCAGCGCCTGCTCTGCTCGGAGGCCCGGGTCGACGCCACGCGCATGCGCAACGGCCGGCTGCTCGAGTCCGACTGGCCGAAGATCTCCGACGCCATCGGCCGCCTCGGCGACGCTCCGATCTACATCGACGACAACCCCAATGTCACCGTCATGGACATCCGCGCCAAGGCGAGGCGGCTCAAGGCCCGGGAGGGCCTCGGTCTCGTGGTGGTCGACTACCTCCAGCTCATGAGTGGCCACCAGCGGAGTCGGGCCGAGAACCGCCAGGTCGAGGTGTCCGAGATCAGCCGAGGGCTCAAGGTCCTGGCCCGCGAGCTCGACATCCCGGTGGTCGCCCTCTCCCAGCTGTCCCGGAACCTCGAGATGCGCCAGGACAAGCGGCCGGTGCTGGCGGACCTGCGTGAGAGCGGCTGTCTCACAGCCGACACCCGGGTCATGCGCTTCGACACCGGCGGAGAGGTGACCTTAGGTGATTTGCTCGCGTCGGGGGAGCGAGACATCCCCGTGTGGGCGCTCGATGAGCGCCTGCGAATGGTCCGAGCGACGATGACCCATGTCTTCGCAAGCGGGATCAAGAAGACCTATGAGCTCCGGCTTGCCTCCGGACGACGGGTGACAGGGAGCGCGAACCACCCGTTCAGGACACCGGACGGCTGGCGGCGTCTCGACTCGTTGGTGGTCGGTGACTGGCTGGCCGTCGTCGAGACGCGCGGCGTCGGCGACCTGTCCGAGGCGAAAGTGCTTTGGGACGACGTC
>DATGGF010000266.1:0-4116 GCA_035308625.1 Acidimicrobiales bacterium
CGAGTGGCGCGAGCAAGTGGCTCGGGACCGCCGTGCCGCCTACGCGGATGAGGAGTACTGGGGCCGGCCGGTGCCGGGTTTCGGTGATCCCGATGGGCGGGTCGTGCTGGTGGGGCTAGCGCCGGCGGCCCATGGCGGCAACCGCACCGGGCGGATGTTCACCGGGGACCGCTCGGGGGACTGGCTGTTCGCCTCGTTGTACCGGACCGGGTTCGCCAACCAGCCCCGGAGCGTGGACCGCGACGACGGGCTGCAACTCCGGGACGCCTACATCCTCGCCCCGGTGCGCTGCGCGCCTCCGGCCAACCGCCCCACACCGGAGGAGCGCCAGCGCTGCGCTCCGTACCTGCGCCGCGAGCTCGAGCTGCTGGCCAACACCCGGGTGTTGGTGGCGCTGGGCGGCTTCGCCTATCAGGCGCTGGCCGGAGACCTCGACGTCCGACCCCGCCCGAAGTTCGCCCACGGGCTCGAGGTGCCTCTGGCTGACGGGCGCTTCCTGGTGTGCTCGTACCACCCGAGCCAGCAGAACACCTTCACCGGGACCCTGACCGAGGCCATGCTCGATTCGGCGCTGGCCCGGGCGCGCGTCCTCGCCGGGCTCTGACGCCGTCGCCGCGGTCCGTCAGGCGCGCACCGGGATGCGCCGCGGGCCGCCTTCCGCGGTCTCGGGCCACCGACGCCGGCTGGCGCGCGCCAGCTTGTCGAGCAGCGCCAGCGCGCCGGGGTCGTCCTCGGCCGGCCGGGTCTCGATGGTCCCGTCGGCCTGCATGGCGGCGATGATCTCCCGGCCCTGATCGGTGCGCACGATGGTGAGCGTCCAGTCGGAGAAGGCGCCGATGCCGCCGGTGGAGATGTCGGCGTGCTCGGCGGCGAAGTCGGGGCAGGCAGTGCACCCCTGGCGGGTCCAGGCGTGGCCCTCTTTGAGGGGGACCTCGTGGTACGCGCCGTCGTTCGTCCAGATCTGGAACACGCCCTTGATGTTGATCTTGGAGATGTCCCGGCGGGCCAGGCCGTACTTGGCCTCGAACAGGTCCTCGAAGATGGCGTCGTCGAAGGTCTTGGAGCACAGCAACCCGATCGACAGGGCCAGCCGGCGGGCCACCTTGCCCGTCTTGCGCGCCGACATGACCGGTGGCACCGACGCTTGGCAGCTCATCCCCACCAGGGCGATGCGCTCGGCGCCCGCCTCCACCGCGGCGGGGTACGCCAGGGTGTTGGCCGAGTAGGTGTAGCGGGAGCCGGCGGCGGCGAGCACCTCGGCCGCCGTGCGGGCCACCGCGGGCACCGCCTTCCAGCTCGACCCGTCCCCTTCGAGGGCCGACACCAGCGCGGCGTCGATGACATCGTGGGCGAGCGCCCATACCAAGATGGCCGACACGAGCCCACCGTCCTGCCCCGCCTCGCGCACGGCTGGGTCCGCGGCCCGGGCCAGGAGGATTTCCGTGGAGATGCCGGCCACTTCGTCGTCGCGCCGCTCGCGACCGAAGAGGAAGGTGTCGATCTCGGGCTCCCATGTACGAAAACGCGGACAGGCGCGCGTGCACATGGTGCAGCCGCGCACGCCGTGGGTGCAGTCCTCGGGCCCACCGTCCTCGTCCACCTTCCACGGCCGGTAGACACCGTCGGCGTCGTTGTAGTGCAGCACGTCGTGGGGACAGGCGATGATGCAGCCGGCGCACCCGGTGCACAGGCCCGAGGTGACGACCTCGCGGTACAGATGGGCCCAGTGCGGCTTCTCCGGCGGCATGGGGCTCACGTTAGCGTTGCCGGCCATGCCCGAGTTGCCGGAGATCGAGGCCTACCGGCAGCTGGCCGAGCACGCCCTCGACCGCCGGGTGGCCGCCGTGCACATCGGCGACCCGCGCTTCGTACGCGGCGATGTGACACCGCAGCGCCTGTCGGCCGTGCTGCGTGGCGGCAGTTTCCAGGCCGTGCGCCGCATCGGCAAGTTGTTGGTGTTCGATGTCCGCGAGCGTGACCACCGGCTGGGCGTCCGGTTCGGCATGACCGGGCGCCTGCTGGTGGATGGCGTGCAAGGGGTGGAGCAGCTGATGTACGCCAGTAACCGGGCCGACACCGCCTGGGACCGTTTCACCCTTCGCTTCGGCGACGGCGGGCGCATGGTGGTGCGAGACCCGCGCCTGCTCGGCGGCGTGAGCCTCGACCCGGACGAAGGCGCTCTCGGTCCTGACGCGCTCACCATCACCCTGGCGCAGCTTCGCCACCAGCTGGCCGGCAGCGCCGCCCCCTTGAAGGCTCGACTCATGGACCAGTCGCGCATCGCTGGGGTAGGCAACCTCATCGCCGACGAGACGTTGTGGCGCGCCGGCTTGGTCCCGGGGCGCCCGGCCGGCTCGCTGTCGGATGCGGAGGTGCGGCGCCTGCACACTCATCTGCGCCGGACGCTCGGTGTCCTGCTCCGGCGCGGTGGTTCGCACCTCGGCGACATCGTGCCGCAACGTCGTCCCGGCGGGCGCTGCCCCCGCGACGGCACCGAGTTGCGCCGGAGCACCATCGGCGGCCGGACGACATGGTGGTGCCCGAGGCACCAACGTTGAGGTGCGGTGTTCCTCAGTCGAGCGCTTGCACCGCTTCCAACACCTTGGCCGCATGTCCGTCGGCCCGCACGTGGTGCCAGGCCCGGGCGATGCGGCCGCGCCCGTCGACCAGGAACGTGGAGCGGATGACGCCGACGGTCTTCTTGCCGTAGAGCGTCTTCTCCCCCCAGGCGCCATAGCGCTCCATCACTTTGTGGCCGGGGTCGGACAACAGGGGGAACTTGAGCCCGTACTTCCGGCGGAAGGCGGCATGCGACTCGGCGTCGTCGGGGGAGATCCCGACCACGGCCACCCCGGCCCGGTCGAAGGCGCGGAGGTTGTCGTTGAATTGGCACGCCTCCTTGGTGCAGCCCGGGGTGTCGTCGGCGGGGTAGAAGTAGACGACGACCGGGGCGCCGGCGAACTGCGACAGCGACACCTTGGTCCCACTGTCGTCGGCCAGCGTGAAGGCCGGGGCACGGTCACCGGCGGCAAGCGAGTCCATGGGCGTCCTTCCTGGTCGGGCCGGTCCGGCCGGCTCCGTCGCAGCATCGCACAGGGCGCGCGAGACTCGGCCCCGGGAACGGGAGCTCGGGGAACCGGGCTGAGAGGGCGCCTGTACGGCGCCGACCGTTGAACCTGATCCGGGTAATGCCGGCGAAGGGAGGAGCCATGCAACAGAGCAACCGCCGCAAGGTGTACGTCGAGGGTGTTCGCGGAGTGCGCGTGCCCTTCGCCGAGGTGACGCTGCGGCCACCGGCCGGCGCCGCCGACGCGGCGGCCGACCCCCCGGTGCGGTTGTACGACACGTCGGGTCCCGGGTCCGATCCCCAGGCCGGGCTGCCCCCCGCACGCGACGCCTGGATACGGGGCCGCGGCGACGTGGCGGAGTACGACGGACGTTCCTCGAAGCTCCGGGACGACGGGCGCGCCGCGCTGCGCCGAGGCGCCGGGCCCGAACCGTTCCCCGGCCCCCGCCGGCGCCCGCTGCGGGGCACCGGCGCACCGGTCACCCAGCTCCACTACGCCCGCCGGGGGACGGTGACCGAGGAGATGGAATTCGTGGCCCTGCGCGAGCAGGCCGATCCCGAGTTCGTGCGCTCGGAGGTGGCCGAGGGGCGGGCCATCATCCCGGCCAACGTGAACCACCCCGAGTCCGAGCCGATGGTCATCGGCCGGGAGTTCCTGGTGAAGGTGAACGCCAACATCGGCAACTCGGCCGTGACGTCATCGGTGGCCGAAGAGGTCGACAAGCTGACCTGGGCCACCCGGTGGGGGGCTGACACGGTGATGGACCTGTCGACGGGGCCCGACATCCACACGACCCGGGAGTGGATCCTGCGCAACAGCCCGGTGCCGATTGGCACGGTGCCGATCTACCAAGCGCTCGAGAAGGTGGACGGACGGCCCGAGGAGCTCACCTGGACCGCCTACCGCGACACGGTGATCGAGCAGGCCGAGCAGGGGGTCGACTACTTCACGGTGCACGCCGGGGTCCGGCTGCCGTTCATTCCGCTCACCGCGCGGCGGGTCACCGGGATCGTCTCCCGCGGCGGATCGATCCTCGCGAAGTGGTGCT
>DATGGF010000267.1:0-2327 GCA_035308625.1 Acidimicrobiales bacterium
GTCGGGTTCTGGGCCACGGCCACCCCGGCGGCGTTCAGGGCGTCCATCTTGGCCTGGGCCGTGCCCTGCGAGCCCGAGATGATGGCGCCGGCGTGGCCCATCTTCCGGCCCGGCGGGGCCGTCACCCCGGCGATGTAGGCCACCACGGGCTTCGTCATGTGCTCGGCGATGAACTGCGCGGCGCGCTCCTCCTCGGAGCCGCCGATCTCGCCGATCATCATCACCGCCTTGGTGTCGGGATCGGCCTCGAAGGCGGACAGGCAATCGATGAAGTTCGTCCCCGGCACGGGGTCGCCTCCGATGCCGACACAGGTGGTCTGGCCGACACCCTGCTGCGACAGCTCGTGCAGCGCCTGGTACGTGAGCGTCCCTGACCGGCTCACGATCCCCACCGGGCCGCCGGGCAGGGCGATGTCTCCGGAGGTGATCCCGATGTTGCACTTGCCCGGCGAGATGATCCCGGGGCAGTTGGGCCCCAGCAGCCGGGTGTCCGGGTACTCGCGGCGCAGCCGGTTGTAGAACAACGCCTCGTCCTGGGCCGGGATGCCCTCAGTGATGCAAACGATGAAGGCGATGCCGGCTTCCGCCGCGTCCATGATGGCCTGCGGCGCGCCCTTCGGAGGGACGACCACGAAGGATGCATCGGCTCCGGTGGCCTCGACCGCTTCGGCGCACGTGTCGTAGACGGGCACACCGTCGACGTCGGTGCCCCCCTTGCCCGGGGTGACGCCGGCCACGACTTGGGTGCCGTAGTCGCGGTTGCGCAGTCCGTGGAACCGGCCCTGGCTCCCGGTGAGGCCCTGGACGATGACCTTCGTGCGTTCGTCGACGAAGATGCTCACCGCGCACCTCCGGTGGTGGTGTCGGGCCCGGCATTGCCGGCCAACCCCACGGCGCGTCGTGCCGCGGCCAGCATCGTGTCCTCAACGATCAGGCGCTCCGACACGTGGTCGGCCAAGATGGCCCGGCCCTCCTCCGCGTTGGTGCCGTCGAGCCGGAGCACGATGGGCGACTTGAGGTCCACCCGGCCGAGTGCCTCGACGATCCCCCTCGCCACTTCGTCGCAGCGGGTGATCCCCCCGAAGATATTCACGAGGATCGAGCGCACGGCCTCGTCGGTGTTGATCACCTCGAGCGCGGCGGCCATCACATCGGCATTGGCGCCCCCGCCGATGTCGAGGAAGTTGGCAGCCGACCCTCCGGCCTGGTTGACGACGTCCAGGGTGCTCATAGCCAGGCCGGCGCCGTTGGCGATGATGCCGACCGAGCCGGACAGGCCGATGTAATTCAGCCCCTTCTCCTTGGCCAGCACCTCGCGCTCGTCGAGCGTCTCGGTGCCGGCGAACTCCTCCCACTCGGGATGGCGGAAGGCGGCGTTGTCGTCCAGGGTGACCTTGGCGTCCAGCGCGTGGACCTTGCCCTCGGTGGTGAGGATGAGGGGGTTGATCTCGGCCAGGTCGCAGTCGCCCTCGACGTAACAGGTGTAGAGCCGCTGGAGCAGGTCGGCCGCCTGGGCCCGGGCCTCGGTGTCGAGCCCGGCGTCGGCCACCAGCGCCGCCGCGTCGGCCGCGCTCAGCCCGTCCACCGGGTCTATGTGGAGCCGGCTGATGGCTTCGGGATCGGTCTCGGCCACCTCTTCGATGTCGACCCCGCCCTTGGCCGACACCATGCACAGATGCTTCTTGGCCGCCCGGTCGAGCGTGAAGCTGGCGTAGTACTCGCGGGCGATGTCCGACGATCGCTCGATCCACACCCGGTGCACCACGTGGCCCTTGATGTCCATGCCGAGAATGGCGGCCGCGTGGGTCCGCACCTCACCGGCGTCGGCCGCCAACTTGATCCCGCCGGCCTTACCCCGCCCCCCCACCTTCACCTGGGCCTTGACCACGACCGGGTAGCCCGCCTTGTCGGCTTGGGCCACCGCCTCCTCCACGGTGTCGGCCGCGCCGCCGGGCGAGGTCGGGATGCCGAAGCGGGCGAAATACTGCTTGCCCTGGTACTCGTACAGGTCCACCGACTGCGTTCCTCTCTCTGTGCTGCTCTTCTCTGTGCTGCTCTCGGTACTGCTCTCTGTGTCTTCGCGCCGGCACCGGGGCACGACGGGCACCCAGCACGGTGTTGTCCCGATCGGGTACGAGACGTGTCCGGGAGCTCCGGACGGCGGAGCGCGCCGCTGCGAAGGGGTTACTGCTGGGCCGCGGCCTCCTCCCGGCGGTCGAGCGCTCCAGCCAGTTGCTCCACGATGGCGGGCAGCGACGCGCCCGGGGTGAAGACCAGGTCGACCCCCGCCTCCTCCAGCGCCGGGATGTCGGCGTCGGGGATGATGC
>DATGGF010000268.1:0-2618 GCA_035308625.1 Acidimicrobiales bacterium
TTCGCCCATGTACCCGGTGGCGTGACAGATGCGACGGATGGTGGCCCGATCGCGCGCCTCGTACGGCCGCACCACGACGTCGTCGCCCATGGGCACGGGCCCCGGTCCCACCATCTCCCCCCTCCGACGGCCGGCGGCCGATGGCCCGTCGACTCGGGGCAACCGTAGCCGGGGTGCCAGAATCGGCTCTGTGGAACCGGCCGAGTACACGAAGCACCTCGAAAGTGACGCCCGCGACCTGCTGGCTGCCGCGTGGTCGGACCCGATGCAGAACGTGCCGACCTGCCCGGACTGGACGCTCTCCGATCTCGCCGCCCACGTGGCCAGCGCCCTGCGCTGGGTCGAGGAGATGGTTCGGACCCGTACGCCGGAGTTCCTCCCGCTCCCCGAGGCGCCTGAAGGCTGGGAAGAAGTCTCCGCCTGGTTCGAAGAGGGGCTCGGTTCGTTGCTCGAGACCCTCGACCGCGCCGACCCCGAGAGCCCGGTGTGGAATTGGATCGTCATGGGGCCGGGACCCGCCCGGTTCTGGTTCCGGCGCCTGGCCCACGAAGCCTCGGTGCACCGGTGGGACGCCGAGAACGCCGTCCGCCAGGCCGATCCCATCGAGACGATGCTCGCCCTCGACGGCGTCGACGAGTACCTGACCATCGCCTCGCGGTGGCTCGAGCTCACCCCCAAGCCGTCACTGCGGGGCGCCATGGGCCTCGAGACCACCGACGGCCGCTTCGCCACGACCGCCGTGCTGGCGCCGGATTCGATCGCCCTCCATCGGGGTCTCGACGGAGCCGACTGTGTCGTGCGGGCCGATGCGTCGGACCTGCTGCTCTGGCTCGTCCAGCGAAAGGCCCTGCTCGACCGGGGCATGGCGGTGGAGGGGGACGTGTCGGTGGCCGGGCTCTGGGCTGAAGTGAGCTTCGGCTGACCGGACCTACCGGCGGGAGGATCTGACTCCCAGAAGACGAAGGGCGAAGCGCCGTGGCAGCCCGGCGAACGAGAGCAGCCACAGCCCCACCAGCACGAGCAATGCCCCGAAGCCGGCGGCGATCTCGACGATCAGGCCGGCGCCGGTGAACGCCAGGGCACTGGCGGGAGCGGTGACCGGGGACGTCCCGCTGCCCCCCTGAGTGCCTCCCCCGCCCGCTGCGGTGGACGTCGTCGTACCGCCGCCGGCGGGTGACGGACGCGACGTCGATGTGGACGAGGCCCCGGTCGTCGATGTGCCGCCGGGAAGCGACGATGTCGACGTCGAACCCGGAGTGGTCGTCGACGTGGAGCCCGGCTGGGTACTCGTCGTCGTGACCGAGGTGGACGTCGAAGCCACGGTGCTGGTGGTGTCGGGGACGGTTGTCGGCGGGATCGAGGTGCCGGGGGGCGCGGTCGACGCAACGGTCGTCGTGTCCTCTTGCGTCGTGGTCGTCGACTGCTCGGTGGTGGTGGTCGCGGGCGGTGAGGTCGAGGTCGTGGTGTCGGGGATCGTGGTCGTCGTGGTGTCGAGGATCGTGGTCGTCGTGGTGTCCGAGCCCGGCCCGACGGTGAACGGCTCGCAGGAGCTGGTGCTCCCGGGATACTCGAAGTCGCCGCTGTAGGTGGCACTGAAGCCGTAGGTGCCGGCCCCCAGGGGGTCGGTGGCGTCGGTGTTCGGTACGGTCCCATCCGCGTTCAGCGTCACCGTCTGCTGTGACGAGGCCGGGGCCGTGCACGACGAGTTGGTGAAGAAGCTGTAGCTGACCGTGCCAGTGGGGACCTCGGGCTCGTTGTAGCTGAGCTTCGCCGTGTCGTAGACCCTCGTCCCGAAGGCAACGGTCGAACCGTCCTCCACGGTCGTGCTGTCGGCCGCGTTCTTCAAGGTGGTGACGAGCCCCGTCTCCCAGTGCGGGTGCACCAAGGCACCGGAGACTCCGGCACTGACGACGACCGTGACAATGCCCGCAACGAGGGTCGCAAGACCGAAGCGGCCGGCGCGGCCGATCGAGCCCTCCGTGGTGCTGGCGGCTCTCGCCGATCTCGGTCCCACCATGTGCCTCGCCGGCGGGCCGGAGAGGGCGACCGATCCTCCCGGTCAGGGGGCTCCCCCGGCCCTCGGTCAGTGAACCACGGGGCCACCGCCGGGGAATCCCCAACATTGACCATCCTCGGGGCGTCCCTTCGTCGCGGCTGGGCGGCGGCGAATCAGCGAGCGCCCGGGATCCGGGTTACTCAGCCCACCGCCCGAGCAGCCACTCGAGCAGCTGCGTCGACACGCCCGTCTGGGCGAAGAAGAGCAACCCGAGCCCGAGGATGGCCAGGATGCATCCGATCACCGCCGTCCACCGAAGCCCACTCCCCACCCCGGTGAAGGCCAGCTTCTGCGATGACGCGATGACGACGGGGGGCGCCGTCGTCGGGGGGCTGGTCGTGGCGGGCGGGGCTGTGGTGGTGGTCGACCGGGGCGGCGCGGTCGTGGCCGGTGGTGACGTGGTGGTGGTGGTGGGCAGCGGCTCAGTGGTCGTGTCGGGTGGGGAGGTGGTGGTCGTCGTGGTAGTGGGCGACACCGGCACGAAGAAGCAGGGCTCGACCTGTTCGACGCGGTCGCTCTGGGTCGCATAGAAGCAGCCGTCCGAGCCGACGGTGGCGAAGTC
>DATGGF010000269.1:0-3892 GCA_035308625.1 Acidimicrobiales bacterium
AGACCAGGAGGCAAGGAGCCGACGGTCGTCGTCCAGGTGTAGGGAGGTGCTCCGTTCTGGGCCACCAACGTCGCCGAGAATGCCTTGCCCACGGTCGCCTGGTGGAGCTTCGTCGTGTGGATCACCAACGTCTTCGGCGCGATGGTGATCGACTCCGTCTGGCTCGCCGTCTGCGGCGCGGGGAGCATCGAGTCGACCGCCGTCACCGTGAAGGTGAAGGTCCCGTAGACCTTGGGGTTCCCGGAGACGAGCCCGGTCCTCGTGTTGAGCCTGAGACCCTCGGGCAGAGCATCTCCCGCCGCCAACGAGAACGTGTAGCGGGGCCTGCCGCCGATGGTGACGACGTAGTTGGAGTACTTGGTCCCCTGCGTGGCAGCCGGTAAGGCGGTGGTGAAGATGCTCAGGGGATAGGCCGTCTGCGGCATGTAGGCCGTGCACGCCACCCCAGTGGAAGTGTCCGACCACGAGTCGCACGCCGGACCGGCCTGCACGATGCGGTCGGGCGCAATGGAATGCAGGATCCCCATCTGGGTCACGAGATCTTGATACGGCTGGTTCTGGACGTCCACCACGCCGAAGTTGTTGTTCTCGCCGTCGAATCGCCCACCTTGAGGTTCGTCCACGTACTCGAACCACTCGTCCCCGACGATCCAGGGTGAGTACTCGTACAACGGCGCGATGTAGTCGGTGTAGGCGGCAGTCCGCGTCGTCTGGTCCGGATAGACGGCGTACACGCCGGGGACGGTGTCCGGCGTTTGCGGCGTGCTCCCGATGAAGGAGTACTCGGCGACCATGATCGGACGCTTCACGTACTTCTCGAAGTTGTTGAACGTCGCCGTGACCGGGAGGTACTGGGGCCAGATGTAGTCGATGATCTGGGCGAAGCCGGGCATGAGCTGGTAGTCGTCGATGCTGAAGACGTCGACGTACGGGCTGGCCGCTTCGAGCAATTCGGGCTGGATCTCCTGTCCCTCGGCCTTCACGCCCAGGATCAGGTGGTGCGGGTCGTACAGGCGTATCGCCGCCGTGGTGGCCTGGAAGTACCGAGTGGCCAGGGCGTAGACGAACCCGTTCGGATTCCCGGCGTACTGCTGGGCCACGGCGAGCCCGGGTGAGCCCGCCGGGAGCGCCAGATAGTGGTCCAACTGCGTTTCGCTGTCGCTCCCGTTCGGCCCCCAGTCGAGCTCGCTGTCGGTGTACCAGCCGATGAGATTGGGGTCGTCGGCCAGTGGCGCCACCTGGGTGGCGGCGACCTCGTCGGCGTTGGTGACGAAGGAGGGCGCGAACCAATCGTTCCCGCTCGCCATGCCGAGTTGGACGCTGTACGGCATCTGGGACGCGAACGTGCTGTCGTCGCTGAACGCGCCGAGGCTGTTGAACCCCCAGGACCGGAGCTGCGAGACCGTCGCCGTGGCCCATGCCGAGATGCTCGAGTATTGGCTCTGAATGGTCTGGCAGTACGGGCACTGGCCCGTCGACTGATCCGTGTCGGGGTCCGACGACACGTGGTCGATGCCCGTCGAGTAGAAGGGCTCGCCGGTGGGAGTCACGAAGAAGTCTCGACCGTACTTGTGACCGATCGAGAAGTAGCCGGTGGCGGGAAAGGGGGTCTTCGTCGTCGACGCGGTGGCTGCCGATGGGGTCAAGCTCGAGCTATGAAGTACCCCACTTCTTCCAGCGGCGCGCGCTGACGCGGCGGGTACGAGGGAACCGAAGCCCAGGGCCACGAGCGCCACCGTGATCGCACGCCACCTCAGGAACGGTGGCGCGCACGACGGCATTGGCGACAACGTCCGACGGATCGCCATCACACCCCCCCATACGTCCCGGCGCAACGGGCAGTGTATCGATGGAGCCTGAGGCGGACCCTGGGTGCGGGCAGTGGAGCCTGGTGTAGGGCTCCGGCTGATGGTTGACAGATCAGTTCCGGGTGATGCCTGACACCCGGTTGCCAGTTTCTAGCGCCTTTCAGCTCGCTTCTTCCTCACCTCCCCGGTCGAGGCCCGGGCCACGGTCTTGAGCAGCTCGTTGCCGCACCAGACCTGGAGCATGGTTTGCGAGACCCGGACGTCGACGATCTCGCCTGCTCGATGCCGTCCCACGGAAAAGACCTGGTTGGACACGGTGATGACCCCCACGGCCGAGACGATCCTGCTCACCCACTCGGGGCCGGCCCGGTCCTCGTCGACGACGGCGAGGTCAGGAGGGAGCTGGGGAACCGACGTGTCGCCTCGGGCCAGGAACCGCTCGGCGGGGGTGGCCATCTTGAGGGCCCGATGGGGCCGTTCGGTGTTGTAGCTCGCCACCCAGGCGTCGAGCTCGGCCTGGGCGGCCGAGAGTGACCCGAACGAACGGCCGTGGAGGAACTCCATGCGAAGGGTCCGGTGGAAGCGCTCGATCTTGCCGGTGGTCGTCGGCGATGCCGGGGCCGTGAGTCGATGGGTGATGCCGTTCTCCCGGCAGATCTTGTCGAAGAGCACCTCGGTGGGCTTCAAGGCGAAGCGGCCGGTGAAGACCTTGCCGTTGTCGGTGAGCACCTCCTCGGGCACCCCGTGGCGCTGGAGGGCCTGGGCGAAGAAGCCGCACACCGGCCGGAACGTGGCCCGGACCATGATGCCGGCGCAGACGCAGTAGCGGGAGTGGTCGTCGACGCCGGTCAGGATCTTGCCCTCGGTGCCGTCGTCCAAGAGCACGCCGCCCACCACGTCCATCTGCCACAGCTCCATGGGCCGGCCCCGCTCCCAGCGCTTGTAGGTGGGGAGTCGCTTGCGACGGCTCTTGGGCTCGATGAGCTGGTGGCGCACCAGGGCCCGGTAGACGCCCGATGCCGACGGCAACGGCGAGACCGACTCTCGGCCGAGCTGGTGGCGGATCCGGATGTGGCCCCAGCTCGGGTGCTGGCGGCGCAGCTCGACCACTCGAGCCTCGACGAAAGGAGCCATCTGGGTCGGCGAGCTCCAGGGCCGATGAGACCGGTCCGCCAGTGCCGGCAGGCCGCCGCGCTCGTAGCGGGCCACCCAGGCATGGACCGTCTGGCGGCTCACCCCGAAGGCCTGGGCCACCTCGGTGACGCTGAAGCCGTCTCGGATGACTCCGAGGACGGCGTCGTATCGCTGCTCCACCTTGCTGAGCTCCACCAACACGGGCCCACCTCCTCCGCTGCCTGGGCAGAGCGGAGACGGGCCAGCCGGAGGGTGTCAAGCATCAGGTGGAACTGTGTCAAGCATCAGCCGGAACAGTGGAAAGGGTCACCCGCGACGGAAATGTCGCAGGTCACCCGGAACCACACAGGCAGTGGAGCCTGGGAGGGGACTCGAACCCCTGACCTGCGCATTACGAATGCGCTGCTCTACCAGCTGAGCTACCCAGGCGCGACCGGGAAGGCTATCCGACGGCCTTCCTATCCCGGCACTGCCGACAGGCGCACCAGGAGCGCCTCCAACATGAGGAGCTCGTTGGGGTTGCGCACCATCTGGCGGCCGGCCTCCTCGATGGCGGCGACCGCCTGGCCGAGGGCGCGCAGGCGCGCCTCGCTCGTCGCTTCCGCCAGCCGCTGGGCGTAGGCGCCGGACAGCGCGGCCAGACCGGAGAACAGCTCGTCGGTCCGCCACCGCCGCTCCTCGCGTCGATGGCGGTCCTCCACGGCCTTGCGACCGGGCACGGACCGTGCCCCGAACGCCTCGGCCCGAGCGGCGAGCTCCTCGCTCTGCTCGGCGTGACGCGCCTTCAGCGGCGCGGTGGCGTCCTCGGCCGAGGCCAGCAGCTCGGCAGCCAGTGCCGCCGCCGAGGCGCCGGTGCCGTCCAGCCGGGCCGGCACCGACAGCCACAGGGCCCGGCGCTCGGCGAGATGGGCGTCGGCAGCGAGCAGCCGGGCCCGCTCCGGGCTCCCTCC
>DATGGF010000270.1:0-7100 GCA_035308625.1 Acidimicrobiales bacterium
GAGCACGAAGAAGGGCGGGAACACGAGCAGCCCAAAGAAGGAGAACTGGGTCACGATCGCCCACAGCCAGGTCCGTTCCCGGAAGGCACGCCAGCCCCCGGTCAACTGGGCCAGGAAGTCGCCGGTGGGCGTCCGTCGAGCGGGCCGCAAGTGCAGCCGGGCCAGGCAGGCGCCGCTGACGAAGTAGGTGGCGGCGTCGACGGCCACGGCCCACCCCGGGCCGGCGGCGGCGACGAGAAGGCCGGCCAACCCCGGGCCGACCAGCGCTCCGCCCCACTGGGCCACGCCGTTGAGGGCGTTCGCCTGGTGGAGGAACTGCGGCGGGGTGACCTCCGGGATGAGCCCGGTCATGGCCGGGGTGAAGAAGGCGAGGCCAGTGCCGACAACGGCCTCCAGGACGAGGAAGCCCCACAGCGGCGGATGACCGACGAGCAGCCAGGCGGCGAGGCCGCCCTGAGCCCCGGCACGGGTCACGTCGGCCAGGACCATCACGACACGACGGTCGGCACGGTCGGCCACCACGCCGGCGACCAGCAGGAAGAGCACGAGCGGCAGCGTCTCGGCCCCGAGCACGAAGCCGACGTCACCCGCCGATCCGTGCCGGTTGAGCACGGCAAAGGACAGCGCCACCGGGAGCATCCCGGTGCCGATCTGCGACGTGGCCTGACCGGCGAAGAAGAGCCTGAAGTCACGCTGGCGCAGCGCCCCGAACCACCGCTCCGTCACCGCTGAAGGGTAGCGAGCAGCCGGTGCGAGCCGAACCGCCCGCCCATAAGGTCGGCAGCGGTGCGTTCGCCGTCGACCGTCATCGACTACCGAGGCAGCTTCGAGTTCCCGCTCACACCGGAGCAGTTGTGGGACACCCTGGCCGATCCCGGCCGCTATCTCGGGTGGTGGGGCTGGTGGCTGCGTGACTTCGGGCTCGAGGGCGACGGACTGGTGGACGGGGCCGTTTTGCGCGGCGTGGTCGTGCCGCCGGTGCCGTACCAGATGCGCGTGCAGGTCCGTCTCGATCGCTGCGTCCGCCCCCAGCGGATCGAGGCCACGGTCGACGGCGATCTGCGCGGCCCGGCACAGCTCGAGCTGACGGCCACCGGGGCGGGAACCAGCGCGTCGGTGGCGTGGCAGGTCGAGATGATGCAGCGACCCATGCGCGTGGCGGCCCGGGTGGCGCACCCGCTGCTCCGCTGGGGCCACGACCGGGTAGTGGAGGTGACGGTGGCGAGCTTCCGCCGCCATCTCGGCGGGGGTGAGGGGGAGGGGAGTCCCCCGTAGTCGATACCTGGGGGGCGGTCGGTTTGTCGCCTTACGTCAGGCGGGCCAGGGCCAAGGCCGTGGCCGTCATCACGACCGCCACGGACATGGCGCGGAGCGCTCGCTCCAACGGGGCGAGGAGGAAGCGGTCGTCCATCGCCTCCTGGGTGCCGTCCGCCAGGGTGAGCGTGCCCGCGACCTGGTGCACCCCGCGTCGCAATCGGCGCGCCGGAGTGGAGAGGGCTCGCTGGGCGAGCGACAGGGCCGTGGCGCCGGCCGCGCCGAGGACCGCTCCGAGCGACAGCGTGCCCGCCTGGGCGACATAGGCGGTGAGCACCGGGAACGCACCCCACGACAGCGCGAACCCGAGATCGGTGTGCACCACGCCGCCGAACAGCTCGGCGTTGTAGGCGAGGACGAGAAGCGGCCCCACCACCAGGAAGGGCACGAGGACGGCGCCGACTCGAACCACGCCGGCCACCCCGAATCCGAGAGCGCCGGCGAGCCCGACCGCGGTGGCCACCAGCAGGGTCCGGTTCGAGAGACGAGTCCGCAGGGGCCGACCGTGCAACTCGTCGAGGGCGTGGGCGGCGATGCCGACGGCGAGAAAGAAGGCGAGCGTGGCCGCCACCATGCGATCGACGCGCACGTGGGGAGCCAGACAGGCGCCGAACACCACGTAGGAGAGGTGCCAGGCGGTGTAAGGAGGATGGAGCAGCGTCCACCAGTCGCGCCACCCGCCTGGTCGGGCCGCGTAGAACGCTGGGCGGGACGCGCCGGTGGCGTTCTCCGGGCCCGGGGTCACCCGGCCCGCCGACCCCACATGACGAGGCCGCCGCCCAGGCTCATCGGGCGCACGGTCACGTCGGTGATGCCCGCCGCCTCCCATGCGGCCACCGTGGCACGCAACGGCAACCGGCGGTAGTGGCGGCTGATACTGGGCCCGAGGAAGCGCCCCACCCGGTACCACTCGACGCCGCCGGTGACGAAGCCCGCCGACGGCAGGACGAAGCGCGTGTAGAGCCACCACCACGCCCGCCAGAACGGGTTGGGCGGGACCAGGAACTCGAGGTTGGCCACCGTGCCGCCCGGCCGGACGACGCGCGCCAGCTCCCGCAGCGCCGCGGCCGGGTCGTCCACGTAGCGGAGCAGGTAGGTGAAGCTGACCGCGTCGAAGGTCGCCGCCGGGAAGGGCAGCTGCTCGCCCCGGCCGATGGTGAGCACGAGGCCGGACGTGCCCGCCCGGTCGACGTTGGCCTGGCCCCGGCGGAGCATCTCCTCGGTGAGGTCGATGCCGACCACCGTCGCCCCGGTGCGGGCCTTGAGCGCCAGGGCAACGCCGGCCGTGCCGGTGGCCACGTCGAGGACTGAAGCCGGTCTCCCCTCGGCGATGGCGTCGACGAGGGCGCGCCGCCAACGGCCGTTCTGCCCGAAAGAGAGCCATTCGGCCAGCCGGTCGTAGCGGTCGGGGAGCCCGTCGAAGAGCCGGCGGGCGACGACGTTGCCGGGGCGTGTCCCGGCCACCGGTAGGCCGGGGGCGCTAGACACCCGCCGCACAGCCCTGCTGGTTCGTCGACGCGCAGATCCCGGTCACGTGGAAATCCATCGGCTGGAAGGGCACCGCCGGAGTGCCCACGTCGAGCTGGACCACGGCTTGGGGCAACAACGGGATGTCCCGCGGGTTGCCGCGGAAACGCATGCCGTTCTCATACGCGGTCACCGTCCCCTGTGCCGGGCCAACCTGGTCGGGGCCGAGAGGCTGGCCCCAGATGTCGAAGAACTGACCCAGGGTGTAGGTGGTCTTGGTCGGCGACTCGACGTGGAGGATGTCGTCGTGCGCGTGCACGTGGAGGAAGTAGAGACAGCCGCCGTTGGCATCATTGAGGACGAAGAGCCCGTCGGCCAGGTTCATGGCGAACCGCTGGGCGATGCCGGCCCCGGCCGGGAGCCGGCGCTCGCTGCCGTTCACGAAGACGGCCACGTGGATGTGGATGTGGTACTTGACGCTCTGGTTGGCCGACGTACGGCAGGTGATGCCGTCGACCGGGGCGCCGGTCATGGTGGTGTCCGCCGGGGCCAGGTTCGGCACGGCGCGGACGGCTACCCCTTCCGGCCCCGAGGGTTGTGCCGGCGAGCCGCCCGACAGCCCGAAGGCCAGGCCGGCAGCGAGACCGGCCAACACCACCACGGCAGCGGCGATGACCGTGCCCCGGCGCCGCCACCACGGAGGGACACCGCCGTCGTCGTACTCGTCGTCTTCGGTGGGCTCGCGGTCGAGCTCACCCTCGTCCGGCTCGCTCACGCTGGCCTGGTCAGCTCAAAGGCCCAGTGCTTTGGCCGCGTCGGTGGTGGCCTTGGCGGTGCACACCGGCCCCGGCTGTTGCCCCGTCATGTCGCAGATAGCGGCGGTGATGTAGTTGGCCTCGCCGATGACGGCCTGGGTGATCGGGTCGGTGGGGTTGGAGAGCTTGGCCGCGATGCCGTTCTGGTCGAGTCCCGACAGGATCTGCGGGCTGTAGGCCGGGCCGAGCACGAACACCTTGTTGTTGAAGTCGATGAAGGGGTACCCCGTCTGCACCCCGAAGTGGTTCGCGTACTTCGTCCAGAGGTTCGACTGGGCGTTGGTTAGCGCCATGAGGGTCGTGCGCGTGCCCTGGCCGTGGGTGTCATTTGTCTCGTGCTCGATCATCGTGAACTGGAGCAGGCTGCTCGTGTAGGTGGCGCCGTAGAACGAGAAGGTCGCCGTCTGCGGGTACACGTCATAGGGCGTGGAGGTGGTCTCCTTCAGCCCGGAGAAAGTGCCGAAACGCGAGAAGGCGGTGACGATGGCCCACCGTTCGGCGGCGCAGTACGGGCAGAACTCCGCGCCGATGTAGAGCGCCTCGGGCTTGCCGTTGGCGGTGAGTGGGGGCTGTCCCTTGTCGACCTTGGGCGGGGCCTGGATCGACGACGGCACGCCGACGGCCTGGTACACGGAGTCGGGCAAGTTGGTCACCTGATGGACGAGCGCCGCGGGGGCGGATGTGTCGATCGGGCCGGTGTTGGCAGGGGTCGACGAGCCCCCTGTGATCTTCACGACGATGAGGGCGACCACCACCAGCACCACCACGGCAATCGAGGCGAAGGCGAGGGTCGAGGGGGAGAACCGGCGCGGGGGGGCGGAGGTGACCTGGGTGCCCGGGCGGCGTCCGGCGCCCTTGCCCGGGCCCTGCTGGCCCCCTTGGCGGGGACGGCCGCCACCGCCCTGACCTTGTCCCGGCTTGCCCTGGCCCGGCTTGGGGCGGCCCGAAGGCGGGCGGCGGGTGCCCGAGGGGGGGCGTTGCCCTGATCCCTTGCCTGGCTGGACTTGGCTCATGTCAGATCCCCTTGGGCGCCGCTCGAGGTACGTCGGTCCATCGTGCCCCATCGTGGTCCACGGCTGGGCGCGCCCACCACCTGGGGAGGTGGTCTCTCGGAAACGAGACGGGCTGGGGCTCAGCCGCGCCGGGCGGCCGCGGCAGCGCGGGGCCGGTGGCGCCCGCCGGCCGGATACATCCGGGCCAGGTGATTCCAGGAGCACTCGGGGCACACCTCGACGACGTAGCAGGCGACCTCGTCGGCGCGGCGACACAGCCGGGCCAATTCCGTGGCCGTGGCCGGGCATCGTCCCTGGGGAGGGAGGCGGGGCCCGAACACATACGTGACGTGGACGAGCGGCGATTCCGCGCAGATCGGGCAGTCTTCGGGCAACGGCGTGCCGACGTTGCGAGCGGCACGCACGAGCTCGGGATGAGCGTCGCACACGTCGTTACGGGAAAGCCGCCCCTTGCGGAATTCGGTCACCACCGCGTTGCGGGCCAGCCGGTACTCGACCCGGCCCCCGGTGCCGCTGACCGAGAAGCCGCGGACTGCGCTGGGCCCGAACGTCATTGGATCCAAGGGTACCGCCGGGCTGTTCGAACGGAGCCGCCGTCGGGGGGGTTTCTGGAGGAGCTCGACGCGTCGACTCGCCTGCGGCGCGGGGCTCGGAACTCCGCTCGGGCAGCGCCGATCTTGCCCGACATGACGCTGGGGGGCGCCGTGGGCGGTCCTGAACAAGCGACCGGATAGGGCGGCATGCGGGCCGGGGGCCGGGGCCGAGGGCCGGGGTCGGGGGCCGGGGCCTGGAGCCCGAGTGGGGGGCCGGGTCTGGAGCCTGGGCCTGGAGCCCGGGTGGGGGGCCGGGCCTGGAGCCGGGGCCTGGAGCCCTGGGCCGAAAGCTCCTTGGGTGCGGGGCGGGGACCCCGGAGCCGAGCGGCACGGTCCCTCGGAGGCACGGTCCCTCGGAGGCTGGGCCCCGAGGGTGCTAGCCAGTGCTTGCTAGCCAGTCGATATATCGATACGATACATCTCAGCGATGTATCGGTCCCCCCTCCGACACCGTGGCACATGCGGCCGCGACCTGCAGGTCCCCTGATGCTCGAGCTGGCCATCCTCGGTCTCCTCGGCGAGCAGGAGCTGCACGGCTACGAGATCCGCAGACGTGTCCGCGACGAGCTGGGGGTCTTCTCCAACGTCTCGTTCGGTTCGCTCTACCCGGCCTTGTCGCGCCTCGAGCGCTCGGGCGCGGTGGTGACGGCGATCGAGGGCGATGAGCCCGGGCCGGCCATCCCGGCCATCCCGATGACGGGGTCGCTCAGCGGCGAGCGGGCTGCACTCCGGGCGCGCCGGCCGGCCGGTGGCCGGGGACGGAGGGCCCGCAAGGTGTACCGGATCACCGACGAGGGCCGACGGGCCTTCGCCGAGCTCCTCGACAGCGAACGGGACGCGACCGACGACGCACGAAGCTTCGGCCTCCGGCTCGCTTTTGCCCGTTACCTACCACCGCAAGCGCGCCTCCGCCTTCTCGAGCGGCGCCGCGCCCAGTTGCTCCAGCGGTTGGCGGAAGCCCGGGCCGGGGCGGCGGCGTCGAACCGACCTCTGGACCTGTACGCCCGGTCGGTGATGGAGCACGCCACCGAATCACTCGAACGCGACGTCTCGTGGCTCGAGCGACTCATCGAGGCGGAGCACACCCGGGCCGCCAGCACCGGCTTCGGGGCGCCTGCGGCCTCCGCATCACCCGGCGCCCCCGGGCTCGGTGAGCCCGCGGGCACATCGGTCACACCCGGCACCAAGCCGGCTGGTTTGTCGAATTCGTTGGTCAACACGGAAGGAACCAAGTGATGAGCAAAGTGCGGGTCGCGATCGCCGGCGTGGGCAACTGCGCCAGCTCCCTCGTCCAGGGCGTCGAGTACTACCGGGACGCCGATCCCGACGACACCGTGCCCGGGCTGATGCACGTGACCCTGGGCGGGTACCACGTCGGCGACGTCGAGTTCGTCGCCGCGTTCGACGTGGACGCGACCAAGGTGGGGGTGGACCTGTCCAAGGCCATCTGGGCCGGGCAGAACAACACCGTGCGCTTCGCCCAGGTGGGCCACCTCGACGTGACCGTCCAGCGCGGCCCCACCTTCGACGGCCTCGGCACCTACTACCGCGACACGGTCGAGGAGTCGCCCACCGAAGCGGTCGACGTCGCCGCCGCGCTGCGGGAGGCTGGGGCCGACGTCCTGGTGAGCTACCTGCCCGTCGGCTCCGAGCAGGCCCAGCGCTACTACGCCCAGGCCTGTCTCGACGCCGGAGTGGCGTTCGTCAACGCCATTCCCGTCTTCATCGCCAGCGACCCCGAGTGGGCTCGCAAGTTCCGTGACGCCGGTGTGCCCATCATCGGCGACGACATCAAGAGCCAGGTGGGGGCCACCATCGTCCACCGGGTGCTCACCCGCCTCTTCGAGGACCGCGGCCTCGCTCTCGATCGCACCTACCAGCTGAATTTCGGCGGGAAC
>DATGGF010000271.1:0-4948 GCA_035308625.1 Acidimicrobiales bacterium
CTGGCCGTCAGGTGTCAGCCCACTGCACTCGAGTTTGTGTTGGGACCCCGATCATGGGAGCGCCCCGTGGCCTCGCCTTTTCGACCGGTTGCCGACGGCCATGCCTGGTCCGTCGACTTGGCCTGGCTGCGCGCAGAGGGCAGGGCACTCGGGAGCATTGCAGCCGATTCGGACACGCCGATGCCTGCGCTGGTGACACTTGGTGGCACTGGCCGGACGAAGCTCCTCGTTGATCTCGAGCAGATGGGATCGGTTGCCCTCGAGGGGAGTGATGCGGGACGACTCTTGGAGAACATGATCGTAGAGCTCTGCTCGTTGCCCTGGTCGGAGACCACCGATCTGGTGGTGGTGGGGTTTCCCAGCCAACTCCAGGGGTTCGACCGGGTGCGACAGGCGCCGTCAGTGGCTGCGCTCGTCCGAGAGGTCAAGGCCCGATTGGCGGCCAGGCCGGTTGTGTCCTCACCCGGAGCAACTCGCATTTCGGACGAGCGGTGGACCCACGACGAGGCATCGCTGGACCCGCTCGTCATCGCCTGTCTGGCCGCGTCGGCCGAAGAGGAGCCAAGAGCGCTCGACGAGCTCCTCGATCTCGTAACCGACGGTGGCGCCGGGCTCGCGGTTGTTCTGGCCGGCCGGTCATCGCAGGCACGCTGGCGAGTCGTAGCGGATGGCGGCCCCCTGGAGCTGAGCGGGCCCAGTGACGACGCTGGCGCACCCGCGAGTCAACAGTCCGGGATCCTCCAAGAAGCTCACGGACAATTCGTTGCGCCAGTGATACCTCCGGCTTTCCTTTCGAAAGCCGACGCCCTTGTAGCCGTGACCAACTCGCCGGCGGTCGCGGCTCCAGCAGGCACTCCGTCGTCATTGGCCATGAAAGGCGTTCGTCGTGGGTCGGGCTTGACGTCGGATCACTCAGCCGAGGTGGAGGTCAGGATGCTCGGACCCATCGGTGTTATTGGCGCGGCCAAGCCGTTTTCGCGGGCGTGGGCCCTTGAGCTTGTCGTCTACCTCGCGACCCACCCTTCGACCGGCGCGACAAATGAACAGTGGCAGACCGCGCTTTGGCCCGACAAGCTATTGGCCCCTGCCACCCTGCATTCCATTGCATCGTCCGCCCGCCGCGCCCTTGGTGTAGCCCAAGACGGAAGGGACCACCTTCCGCGTTCGCATGGTCGATTGTGTCTTGGACCGTCGGTCTCGAGTGACTGGGCTCGGTTCCAAGAGCTCAGTAGATCAGACGACGCAGATGATTGGGAGGACGCCCTGGCCATGGTTAGAGGCCGGCCATTTCTCGGAATGAGATCCCAGGATTGGGCGATTCTCGAGGGAATTTCGGCCACTATCGAAGCCACTGTCGTAGACCTGGCCACAAGGTTTGCCGAGGGCCGAATCGTGCATGGCGACTTTGCACGCTCGGAGTTGGCGGTTCGCCAAGCTCTACGCATAGCCCCGTACGACGAGAGGCTTTATCGCGTCCTGCTTAGAACCGCGGACGCGGCCGGCAATCCGGCGGGCATCGAGACTGTCATGTCCGAGCTACTGACTCTCGTCGCGGAGGACGTCGAGCCCTTCGACGCCGTCCATCCCGAAACCTGGGACCTGTACCGTTCGCTCTCTCGACGAAGCTCGATTCGACGCGGCGCCTGAGGGCGCCTTCGGCGCGGGTGCGGAACGATGAGAACGGTGCGGCCCACTTGGGTCTGACAACTCCTTCACTCTGGATCTGTAAGTGCGAGCCTTGGCTTCGAGCTCTTTCATCATCACGGTCAGCCGCCCCTGCTTGGCTCGAACAATATCCCTCAGACGGTTGTTGATGGTGGTGGCCTCGGTCAGAATCTGGAGGTGTCTGTCTCTTGTCACGCCGGCTCTGAATTCATCTCGCAATCCAGCCAAGCGGTCCTCGCTTCGGAGGATGTCCCCGATCTCGCCGAGATCGAAGCCCAGGAGCTCCTGGAGCTCGCGGATGCGCCGCAGCCGGGCCACGTCCTGCCCCGAATATCGCCGTGACCCTCCACCTGAGTACGTCGGGTGTATGAGGTCGAGCTCCTCGTAGTACCGGAGCGTCCGACAAGAAGTCCCGGCCTGATCGGCGGCGGCGCCGATGCCAAGGAGCTCGAGTTCGTCCGGTTGCTGCGCCGGGGACCCTCCCGACACCATCGACGGCTTCGCCGATCCCGATTCCCGTGGGGCACTCCGCCCGGATCTCCGGTTGGTACTTGGTGGCCTGGAGACTGAGGAGCGCTTCATCGACGGACCAGGTTGCCGGGTTCCTTGGCTCCTGCTCGCGGCCGGAGCCGGCCCGATGTTCTCGGTGGCGTGTCGAGTGGAGCACCGGGCGCCTCATCGTCCGTCGCCCACACCGTCCCGGGCGGGGATTCTGAGGAATCGTGGGCCTCGTCGCCTGCCCACAGGCTGGCCGCACCGGCCAGAGCGCACAGGGCGGCCGACGCACTGAACGCCACGATCAGGCCTCGGTGGAAGGGCCCCGCAATCAGCGAGGGGAAGAACCTCTTTCCGGTCACGGTAGCGGCATGAGCGGGACCGATCTGAGCGAGAACGTGCGGCCCGAGGAGGGTCCCCATCGGGTTGTAGCCGAGGAAAGCAGCGAACAGGGTGCCCACCGGCGGCAAGGAGGCCACCCGATGAGTCACGTCGGACGGCACTCCCTCGGCGAGGAGTCCCGAAGACATGGCATGGGGAAGTGTCGAGGACAGGCCGATGATCATCAAGGAGAAGAACAGGCTGATCGAGAGCACGAACCCGGAGTTCATGAAGGTCGCCCGCATCCCCGACGCCGCGCCCCGCTGGTCCGCAGGGACCGCGTTCATCATCGTTGTCGTGTTCGGCGCGGAGAACATCCCTGTGCCGATGCCGTTCAGCAATACGAGCAGAGCAAAGGTGGGATAGCCGAAATTCACCGGGAGGAACAGCAGGCTCACAAACGTCACGGCGGCCAGAAACATCCCGACGGTTGAGAACCAACGCTGACCCCAGTGATCGGAAAGCCGGCCCGACAAAGGTCCAGAAGCGAGATACCCGATCGACATAGGTACGAGGTAGATGCCAGACCACAAGGGGGTTGACGCGAACGAGTAACCATGCAGGGGAAGCCAGATGCCCTGCAGCCAGAGGATCAACATGAATTGGAGCCCGCCCCGCCCCATGTTCGACAGGAGATTGGCTGCCCCCGCTCCGAGGAACGCCTTGATTCGGAACAGCCCGAGGTGGAACATGGGCTCGGCCACCCTGGTCTCGATGACGGCGAACGCGCCGAGCACGCCGACGCCCGCCACCAACTCGGAGATGACTGCGGGCCCCGTCCAGCCCATGGCGTGGCCGGCATGGGGCATTAGGCCATAGGTCAGGCCAACCATCACCAGGACGAGCCCCAGGGCGAACGTGGTGTTTCCCCACCAGTCGATCCGGGCTGGCGAGCGTATTCCGGTGTCTCGCAACTTGAGATATGCCCAGATGGTCCCCGCAACGCCGAAGGGGACGCTCACGAGGAATACCAGCCGCCAGTTCACATCGGCCAACAGGCCACCGACGAGAAGTCCGAGGAACGATCCGGAGATACCGGCGACGATGTTGATCCCAAGCGCCATGCCACGTTCGTTCACCGGAAACGCATCCGTAAGGATGGCCATGGAATTCGCCATGAGCAACGCGCCGCCGATACCTTGAACGACGCGCAGGGCAATAAGGACGAGCGCCCCCCTTGTGCCTTCGACGGGTGACGCGGCCAAGGCGATCGAGGCCACCGTGAACACGGCGAACCCGGCGTTGTACATGCGGACCCGCCCGAACAGGTCACCCACTCGACCGAGGGTCACCACCAACACAGCCGTGACAACCATGTAGCCCTGCAGCAGCCACAGCAGGAGCCCAATGTTCGACGCCTGCAGGGGGTCCACGTGGATACCGCGGAAGATGGCGGGCAGCGAGATGATGACCACCGAGGTGTTCATCATCGCCATGAAGACGCCGAGGGTCGTATTGGTGAGGGCGGTCCATTTGTACCGGTCGGGGTGGGGCACAGGAGCACCGGAGAGAGCCATCGGTTCTCAGTTTACGTGAACGTGAGATCTGAGGGGCCGGCTGACCACGGGTCGTCGCGGGAGGTGGGGCGACCAGGTCCGACGGCACCCTGGCGTCCGGAGGCGAGCAGCCCGTGTGGTACGCAAGGGCGTGCCCCGATTCGAGCCGTTCGCCGGCTTGCGCTACGACCCGTCCGTCCCCCTCCACGAGGTCATCGCCCCTCCCTATGACGTCGTGGGCCCGGAAGAGCGGGCAGAGCTGGCCCGCCGCCACCGGGCCAATGCCATTCATGTGGAACTCCCGGTCGAGGATCGTGAAGCCGGGATCGATCGTTATGCCCACGCGGCGTCGCTGCTACGGGCGTGGGAGGACGAGGGGATCGTCCTCGGCGACACGGCCCCCGTTTTCTATGCATACCGGATGACAGCTCTCGGCGGCGACCGGACGACCGGTGTGATCGGGGCCCTTGGCTGTGAGCCCATCGGCGGTGACGTCTTGCCGCACGAGCAGACGATTCCCAAGGACAAGAGCGATCGGCTTGACCTCCTTCGGGCGACCCGGACGAACCTCTCTCCCATCTGGGGGCTGTCGCTCACCGACGGGCTCTCGGCCCTATACGAGCAGTCGTCCCCCGCGCTGGCCCATGCCACCGACGACGAGGGAGTGCTGCACGAGTTGTGGGTCATTGACGACCCGGCCACGATCGACGCCATCCGGCTCAGCGTCGGGTCTTCCCCGATAGTCATCGCCGACGGGCATCATCGCTACGAGACGGCTTTGGCCTACCAATCCGAGCGCCGGGCCGCCCGGGACGGCGCCCGAGGTGCCTACGACCTGGTCATGGCTCTTGTGGTCGAGCTCGCCCCCGGACAACTCACCGTGCGACCGATCCACCGAACAATCACGGGAA
>DATGGF010000272.1:0-1812 GCA_035308625.1 Acidimicrobiales bacterium
CGACACCGAGGCCGAACACCGCTTCCGCACCGAGCTCCGGGCCTGGCTGGCCGACGTCGTCCCGGCCTTCGGTCCCAAGCCGTCGCCCATGGACTGGCCCGCCCGCCGGGAGTACGACACCCGCTGGCAGCGCATGCTCCACGACGCCGGCTACGCCGGCATCGACTGGCCCACCGAAGGCGGGGGCCGCGGCGCCAGCCCGGCCGAGCAGCTCGTCTACGTCGAAGAGCTCGAGCGGGCCCACGCCCCGTATGTAGGGGTGAACTTCGTCGGCCTCCTGCACGCCGGGCCGACCATCGTGGCCGAGGGTACGGCCGAGCAGCGGGCCCGCTTCCTGCCGCCCATCCTGCGCGGTGACGAGGTGTGGTGCCAGGGGTTCTCGGAGCCGGGGGCAGGTAGCGACCTTGCCGCCCTGCGCACCCGCGCCGTGCGCGACGGTGACGACTACGTGGTGAGCGGCTCGAAGATCTGGACGTCGCACGCCGAGGTGGCTGACCACTGCGAGCTGCTCGTGCGCACCGGCGACGAGGACAGCCGCCACCGCGGCATCACCTGGCTGGTCATGCCCATGGACCGTCCCGGCATCGACATCCGTCCGCTGCGCACCATCGCCGGGTCGACCGAATTCGCCGAGCTCTTCCTCGACGAGGTGCGGGTTCCGGTGGCCAACCGGGTGGGGGAGGAGAACGACGGCTGGCGCGTGACCATGGTCACGCTGAGCTTCGAACGCGGCACCGCCTTCGTGGGCGAGATGCTCCAGTCGGTGGAGCTGTTGCGCCAGCTACGGGAGCTGGCCCGCCGCCTGGGCCGGTGGGACGAGGAAGAGACCCGCGAGCGCGTCGGGCATCTCGGGGCCGAGCTCGATGCGCTGTGGGCGCTGGCCCGGCGCAACGTCTCGCAGGCGGCGCGCACCGGGGTGCCGGGGGTGGGCGGGAGCGTGTTCAAGCTCGCCTTCTCCGAGCTCCGCCAGCGCCTGGCCTCCTTGGCCCTGGACCTGCTCGGGCCGGCCGGGTTGTCGTGGGACGAGCTGGAGGGCGAGGGCGGGCCGCTCGGGAACGCGGAGCTGGTCGACATCTGGGTGAATTCGTTCTCCCGCACCATCGCCGCGGGGACGTCGCAGATCCAGCGCAACATCGTGGCCGAGCGCATCCTCGGCCTGCCCAAGAGCTGAGGCACTGAGACCCATGGACTTCGAGCTCTCCGACGACGAACGCCTGCTGGCCGAGGGCATCCGCCGGCTGTGCAGCGGGCGCTTCTCCCTGGATCATCTTCGGGCGGGCGAAGGAAGGAGCGCGCTCGACGAGCAGGACTGGGCGGTCCTGGCCGACTTCGGCGTGTTCTCGCTCACCCGACCTGAACCCGACGGCGGGCTGGGCCTGGGCATGGCCCACGCCGCCGTGGTGTACGAGGAGCTCGGGCGGGCGCTCGTGCCGGGGCCGATCGTGGCCACGCACGTGGCCGCGCCGTACGTCGACGGCGCTGCCACCGGCAAGGTGGCGGTGGGATTGGTGCGTGCTGCTCCCAGCGAGCCCGGCACTCCCCGCACGCCGGGCACGCCGGGCACGTTGGCACTGCCGATCCTGGTCGACGACGTGGCGTCGCTGGGGGCGCTGCTCGTCGTGACCGGCGACGAAGTACGGCGGATCGAGCCGGGCGAGCTCGCGGCCCGGCCCATCGAGCGTCCGGTCGACCCGCTCACGCCACTGTGGCGCGTCGATCCCCTCCCCGCCGGCACCGTCGTGGCCGGAGCCGACCCTGCCGCGCTGTGGCGCGACTATCTCGTGTTGAGCGCGGCGTTGCTCGTGGGCATGG
>DATGGF010000273.1:0-4926 GCA_035308625.1 Acidimicrobiales bacterium
TTGGAGATCGCCTCGCAACCGGGCGCGCTGTCGGCCGACGCCGCGGCCACCGTGGTGTACCGGCCGGGCGAGCTGGCCGCACTGTGCCGGGCGCTCGCCTCCGGCGCGGCCGAGCCTCCCGGCGGGGTCGACACCGGCGCCTGGGGCGCCGCTCGGTCCGCTCTGGAGGGGGCCGGTCCCGGTGGTGAAGGCGTGGTCCTCGTTCTCGGGCGCCCGTCGGTGGCGGAGCACGAAGCGGTGGTGGCCGAAGCCGCCTGGGCGCTGGCCCAGGCTTGGCCGCAGGCGCGGGTGCTTCCCGCCCTGCGCCGGGGCAATGTCCTCGGCGCTCTGGACATGGGACTCGCTCCCGGTGTGCTCCCCGGCCGGGTGAGCCGGGCGGCCGGCGCGTCGTGGTTCGCCTCGGCCTGGGGTGCCGCGCCCCAGTCGGACGGGCTGGGCACCGCGGCCATGCTCGAGGAGCTGGCCGGCGGGCGCATGTCGGCCCTGGTGCTGCTGGGTGCGGACGTGGTGGGCGACTTCCCCGATCGCGACCTGGCCGAACGCGCCCTGGAGGCGGCCGATCTGGTGGTCGCCGTCGACACCTTCCTGTCACCGTCGTCGGCCCGGGCCGATGTGGTGCTCCCTGCCACCACCGCCCACGAGCGGGCCGGCACCACCACCAACCTCGAAGGGCGCGTCACCCGGCTCGGCCCCAAGCTGGTGGCCCCGGGTCAGTGCTGGCCCGACTGGATGATCGCGGCCGAGCTGGCGGCCCGGCTCGGGGCGGACCTGGGTGTTACCAGTGCGGCCGAACTGTGGGACGAGATCGAGCGGGTGGCGCCCTCGCACACCGGCATCACCCGGGCCGTGCTCCAGGGCCCGGCCGGGCGCGACGGCGTCGTCGCCCCGCTGGCCGCCGCGTCGGTGGGCCTGCCCCGTCGGCGCGTGGCTGCGCCCATCGACCCCATCGCCACTCCGGGCATCGAAGCGGTGGAACGCCAAGGGGCGCCGCCGCGGGCCGGGTTGGCCGAACCGCAGGGGACCGAGGACGACGCGGCCCGCTCGGCGACGGACGCGGCTCCAGCCGGGCGGCCCGCGCTGCTGGCGCCGTCGGCGCCGGCCCCGCCTCCCGCTCTGCCCGCGCCCGACTCCTACTCGCTGCGGCTGGTGTCGGGGCGCCGGCTGTACGACGACGGCGCGCTGGTGGAGGCCTCGGCCTCGCTCGCCGCGCTGGTGCCCGCCTCGAGCGCCCGGCTGCACGGGGCCGAGCTCGAGCGCCTCGGGGTGCCCAGTGGTGGACGGGTGCGGGTACGTTCGGGGCGCGGCACCGTCACCACCGAAGTCGTGGCCGACAACCGCCTGCCCCGCGGCGTCGTGAGCATCCCGTTCAACCTCGACGGCACGTCCAATCCCGACGGCACCGGCGGCGCCGGCGTGGCCGCCCTGATCGACGCGTCGGCGGCGGTGACCGACGTGCGGCTGGAGACCCTGTGACCGCCCCGCTGCTCGCCCTGGGCGACCCCCTCTACGCCGGCGGCGTGCACTGGGCCGAGCTGCTGGTGGCCGTCATCAAGGTGTTGGTGGCCTTCGGCGTGCTGCTCGTCTCGGTCATGCTCATGATCTGGTTCGAGCGCAAGCTCATCTCCGACATGCAGGCCCGCATCGGGCCCAACCGGGCCGGGCCCTTCGGCATCCTCCAGACACTGGCCGACGGCATCAAGCTGTTCTTCAAGGAGGACCTGCTTCCCGAGCGGGCCGACCGCTTCGTGTTCAAGCTGGCGCCGTACCTGTCGCTCGTCCCCGCCTTCGTGGCCTTCGCCATCGTGCCGGTGGGCGGCGTCGTCACCATTGCCCACCACACCTTCGAGCTCCAGGTGGCCGACCCGCCCATCGGCATCCTGCTGCTGCTGGTCATGTCGTCGATCTCGGTCTACGGGGTCATGCTGGCCGGCTGGTCGTCGGGCTCGAAGTACCCGCTTCTCGGGTCCGTGCGGGCCTCGGCCCAGATGATCTCCTATGAGGCCGCCCTGGGCATGACCGTGATCATGGTGGTGCTCCTGGGCGGCACGCTATCGACGCGCGGCATCGTGAACGCCCAGTCGCACACCTTCTTCGTGAGCTGGAACCTGATCCGCACCGGGATCGTCCCCTTCTTCCTCTTCATGATCGCCATCACGGCCGAGCTCAACCGGCCGCCCTTCGACCTCGTCGAAGCCGAGCAGGAGCTGGTGGGCGGGTTCCACACCGAGTACGCGTCGATCCGCTTCGCCATGTTCTTCCTGGCCGAGTTCATGAACACGATCACCATGTCGGCGGTGATCGTGACGCTGTTCCTGGGCGGGCCGGACGGGCCGCGGTTCCACTTCCTGTCGTGGCTGTGGCCCATCGTGTGGTTCCTGGGCAAGACCTTCCTGTTCCTCTTCGCTTATGTGTGGTTCCGCGCCGCGCTGCCCCGGCTGCGATACGACCAGCTCATGGACCTGGGATGGAAGGTCCTCATCCCGCTGTCGCTGGCCTGGACGCTGGTGGTGGCGGCGGTGCTGGTCGGACGGTGGTGGGGCGTGGGTGTGATCCTGGCCCTGGTGGTGGCCGGGGGACTGCTGCTGCGATCGATCCGGGTGGGGATGCTGCGCGGCGACGACCTGGGTCCCGAACATCTCGGGCCCGATCGTCTCGGAAGCGGGAGGTGACGCGCTGATGGGCCTGCTCGACGGCTTGAAGGAGGACCTGAGCTTCCTGGGCGGCTTCAAGGTCACCTTGGAGCAGATGGCCAAGTCGCGGGTCACCTGGCAGTACCCGCTCGAGAAGAAGCCGAAGCCGGTGCGCCAGCACGGCCGCCACGTCCTAAACCGCTATGAGGACGGCATGGAGAAGTGCATCGGCTGCGAGTTGTGCGCGGGCGTGTGCCCGGCCGACTGCATCTATGTGCGCGGCGCCGACAACCCGCCCGACGACCCGGTGTCGCCCGGCGAGCGCTACGGGTTCGTCTACGAGATCAACTACCTGCGCTGCATCCACTGCGACATGTGTGTGGAGGCCTGTCCCACCGAGGCCATCACCGAGTCCAAGCTCTTCGAGTTCTCCTTCACCAACCGGGCCGATGCCATCTACACCAAGGAAGAGCTGGTGGTCGACGACGACGGGCGGCCCAAGCAGTTGCCGTGGGAGGACTGGCGTCCCGGGGACGACGAGCACACGTCGGCCTGGATGCGGGCCACCTCCCCGTCGGGGGTGGCCGCGTACGAGGGCGAGGTGCAGTGGTCGGGCGAGCTCGGCTACGGAGTGCGGGTGCCCGAGGGCGGCCAGAGCGGCCGGCGTGACGACGCGGCAACCGGCGTCAGGGCCCTGCGCGACGTGCTGCGCATGCACCTCGACGACTCCGACCGCACCCCCGACCAGCAGGGCATCCCCGGAGCCCTGCTCCGCCTGCGCGAGCGTATCGAGCGCCAGCGCGAGGCCCGGGCCCGGCGCCGGGCATGAGCGTCCCCGCCGCCATGGCCGTCTTCGCCCCCTTGCTCGGCGCGGCCGGGCTGGTCGACCGCGTGGTGTTCGTGGTGGGCGCCATCGTGATCCTGGTGGGCGCCTTCGGCGTGGTGCTGTCGCGCAACCCCGTGCACGCGGCGCTGATGCTGGTCCTGACGCTGTTCGGCGTGGCCGTGCTCTTCGTCGAGCAGCAGGCCAACTTCCTGGCCGCCGTGCAGGTGATCGTCTACGCCGGGGCCATCGTGGTGCTGTTCCTCTTCGTCATCATGTTCCTCGGGGTCGACCGGCAGGAGAACCTGGAGGAGGAGCCGCTCAGGTTCCAGCGCCCGCTGGCCGCCGTGCTGGTGCTGATGGCGCTGGCCGGCTTCGTGGTGCTCGGCATCGAAGCCCACTGGGCCGTGGGGGCCCGGTCGGTGGCCGGGGCGGCGCGGGGCCAGAACGGCGGCGACGTCGCCGCCCTGGGCCGATCGGTCTTCACCACTTACCTGTTCCCCTTCGAAGCCACCGCCGCGCTACTGGTCATCGCCGTGGTGGGCGCCGTGGTGTTGGCCCGGCGCCCGCACGGTCCTCCGGCCGATCAGGAGGCTGCGGAAGGGTCGGAGCCCGCCGGCGAAGGCGAGCTCGACGCCCAGGAAGAAGAGGTGTCGCGGTGAGCGTTCCCGGCTCGTACTTCCTCGGACTGGCGGCCGTGCTCTTTGCCATTGGTGCGATGGGCCTGCTGGTGCGGCGCAACGTGCTGGTGATGTTCATGTGCATCGAGCTGATGCTCAACGCCGTGAACCTGACGTTCATCACCTTCGGGAAGACGCAGGGCTACGACGGGCAGATCTTCGCCTTCTTCGTAATGACCGTCGCCGCCGCCGAAGTGGCCGTCGGCCTGGGAATCCTGGTGGCCATCTTCCGCGAGCGCCACAACATCGACGTGGATGAAGTAAGCCTGCTAAGAGGCTAGCGCCGGGCGTTCAGGCATTCGGGCGTTCAGGCATTCAGGAAGAACTAGCACCGACAACCTGACTTCTTGTACGCATCTGAGAGAAACAGCGCCGAGCGGTCCTCCCACCTTCGTTTGAGCTGCTCCCAGCCGGACACTGCCTGAACGCCTGAATGCCCGAACGCCTGAACGCCTGAACAAATGTCCAAGCTGATCTGGCTCGTCCCCGCGTTTCCGCTCCTCGGGGTGCTCATCAACGGCCTGCTCGTCACCCGCTCCCGGGAGGCCAGCAAGCGCTACAGCGGGATCATCGCCACGCTCTGCGTGGCCGCCTCGTTCGTGGTGGCGTGCGTCCTGGCGCTGAACTTCCACGCCATCCTGAACGGCCGGGACTGGGTGGACAGCATCGCGTACGACTGGATCACCGCGGGTCCCGCCACGAGCGGCGCGCTGAACGTCCCGATGGCGCTGCGGCTGGACGGCCTCTCGCTGACGATGATGCTGGTGGTGACCGGCGTCGGCTCGCTGATCCA
>DATGGF010000274.1:0-4231 GCA_035308625.1 Acidimicrobiales bacterium
CGCTTGAGCGCGGCGGCCTGAGCCCGGCACCGGTAGAGGGCGAGGATGACCTGGGCCCAGTACCGCTCGTAATGAGGATCGCTGGCGATCAGACCGTCGAGCTCTTCGACCAGTCGCAGGTGGTTTCCTTGCCGCAGCTCGGCATCGATGCGGTCGCCGGTGGCGCCCCGCATGATGCTCAGCAGACGGGTGCGCTGTCCGGACACGAACGGCATGGCTTCGATGCCACAGAACGGCTCACCCCGCCACAGACAGGTCGCGGCCTGGAGGACCCGTAGCTGTTCCTGATCCCCGATTCCGGGGCGCCTCGCCTGGGCGACGAGTCCTTCGAAGCGCACCACGTCGACGCGGTCGGGGGGGATGGTCAGCGTGTAGCCCCCGCCCTGGTTCCCGATCGACGCACCGGATCCGTCCAGGCTGCGGCGGAGACGGTAGACGAGACCCTGCAAACTGGCGGTCGGATTCCGGGGCAGCGATTCGCCCCACAGATCGTCGATGAGGCGATCGGCCGACACCGTCCGGCCCGGCTCCAGGGCAAGACGGCCGAGGAGCCCGCGCTCTTGAGGTCGCGTCAGCTCGACAGGGATCGAGTCGACGCTGACTTCGACCGGGCCCAGCAGCAGGACTTCCAGTTCCCCCATCCCCCCTCCTGCCCGAAAAAAGTCTATAGGTGTTGACGACACGTTTCACGTCCGACGGGCGCGGAGCACGGCGCCGTGCGGGAGTACGTCGGGACGAAGGAGATGCTTCCAATTGTCGTAACCAAGGGTCACCGAGAGATCGCCCGGTCACACTTGCGGGCTTCGAATCGTCATCGGGGCAGGGGAGCGAACATCGTGAACGGAAAGGGGCTCTCATGAAGGCCATGACATGCAGGCAACTCGGCGGGCCGTGCGACTTCGTGCACCAAGGGGACACGGCGGACGAGGTCATCAAGGCGCAGGACCGTCACCTGAGGGATGTGGTGGCCGAGGGCGACAGCATCCACGGGCCGGCGCTGAAGGAGATGAAGGGCCGGTGGAAGCACCCCATCGCCGCAATGGGCTGGTACAAGCAGGCCAAGCGCGACTTCACCGCCCTGCCTCAGAGCTGAGCTCCCATCCGGCTGCATCTCGAGAAGCTGAGACCACATGGAACCTGCGGACTGGGTGGCCAATCGATTCGAGGCCGAGCGTGATCGTCTCGTGGCGCTGGCCTACCGCATGCTCGGATCCCGGGCCGATGCCGAGGACGCGGTGCAGGAGTCTTGGATGCGGCTCACCCGGGCTGAGCCCGCCTCGGTCGAGAATCTCGGCGGATGGCTCACCACCGTGGTCTCGCGGGTCTGCCTCGACCAGTTGCGTTCCCGCCGTGTCCGCGACCACGACGCGCTCGAACCGGACGCGCTCGAGGATGCGTCGCCCGCGTCGCACCCGGGGCCCGAGCACGAAGTCGTCATGGCGGAATCGGTCGGCCTGGCCATGCTGGTGGTGCTCGAGCGCCTCGACCCGGCCGAGCGCGTGGCGTTCGTGCTGCACGACATGTTCGCCATCCCGTTCGAGCAGATCGGTGTCATCCTCGACCGGTCACCGGCTGCCGTCCGGCAACTGGCGAGCCGGGCCCGGCGCCGCGTCCAAGGGGCGGAGGTCCCGGCCGGGTCGGTCGATCGCCACGGCGAGTTGGTGTCCGCCTTCCTGGCCGCATCCCGGAGTGGTGACTTCGAGGGGTTGTTGTCCGTGCTCGATGTCGATGTGGTGTTGCGCGTCGACGCGGCCGCTCTGGCCATGTCCGAAGCCCGACAGGGACACGGCGCGCCCGAGCTCAGCCCCGAAGTGCGGGGACCCGTGGTCGTGGCCGAGACCTTCAAGGGTCGGGCCGCCGCCGCCCAACCCGCACTGATCGACGGCGCCGCCGGCGCCGCCTGGGCGCCCGCCCGCCAGCCCAGGGTCCTGTTCCGGTTCACGACGGTGGGGGACAAGATCACCGCCATCGAGCTGATCGCCGATCCGGCCACGATCTCCGGATGCGAGATCGTCCTCGGGCCGCAGTGAGCCACCCGCCCGGTCACATCAGCGGGCGCCCATCCGTCATGTCGGTACAAGCCCCCCGGTCAGCTGACCCACGAATCGAGGAGTGACCATGTCCGGCTCTGCCACCGAAGGCATCAAGACGGTGCTGCACCCCGTCTCCGATCTGGAAAGCGCCAAGGCGGTGTACACCGCCCTGCTCGGCGTCGCGCCCCAGGCCGACGGCCCCTACTACGTCGGCTTCGATGCGGCCGGCCAGCACATCGGATTGGTGCCGGGCGGTGGCCCGCAGGCCATGACGTCTCCGGTCGCCTACTGGCACGTCTCCGACATCGAATCCAAGCTGGCCGAGGTGACCGCGGCAGGCGCCAAGGTCAAGGATCCCGTCCGCGATGTGGGTGGGGGCCGTCTGGTGGCCAGCGTCACCGACCCCGACGGCAACGTCCTGGGGTTGCTTCAGGATCCGTGAAGCACATGGCGATGGCGGAGGATGCGGGTCACCCCCGAGGACGCCACCGCCACGGCGAGGAGCATCAGCGTCAGCGAGACACCCAGGTTGGGGTCGAAGGCCGATGACCCGGTGCCGGCTCGCGCGCCGTGCAGGAACCACGGTGCAGCCGAGCCCACCGATCCCCACCACACTGCGACCGACACCGTCACGACAATCATCAGCACGAACAGGGCCACGGCCAAACCGACTTCGAGCCGAAGCAGCCGCGGTGCCATCTCGATGCGCCGCGCACAGGCCACCGCCAGCGCCGTCCACAGGGCCACGCTGACCGCCGTGAACAGGGCCAGACCCAGAAAGGCCGCCGTGTAGAGCGAGGACCCGCCGTTGCGCTGGCCGGCGGGAAGCGAATGCGCCCAGGGGATCAGCGCGCCGAGCGCGCCGGCCTCGGTCGCGGTCGAGAGCGTCGTCGTGAGCACGAGACGCCGAACCGACGGCCAGCCTCCACCTCGCAGGAAGCGGACGAAGGCGGGCAACGCCGCCAGCGCGCCGGCCGCCACGATCAGCAGCCCGATGACGGCGGCGACGACCACGACGTCGAAGGCCGTGAGCGCGGGCCAGCGCGCGGTGCGGGGCAAAGCCGAGGCAAAGTGTTCCGAGCTCTTCTGGAACACGGCGCCGGCGACGACGAAGAGGGCCCAGCCGCACAGCACGAGCAGGGCTCCGGCGCGCACCCGTTCAGCCGGCGGGCGCACGTCACCGCAGTGGCCCGCCTGGCGGCGCCGCTCGCGCAGGCCGGCTCGGGCCACGTCGATGCGCATGGAGAGCGGTGGGCGTCGCCCATCGGTCTGGTCCGCCATCAAGGTGACGAGTTCCTCGCCGTAGCGGTCGCGCCAGGCGGCCGGGTACCACCGCAACATCGCCCGCCTCTGGCTGGCGCCGCTCTTCACGCCGGGGCCCCGTCGATCCGCAGGCGAGCCGCGCCGACTTCGGCCAGGCGGCTCAGCTCGGCCACCGCCTCGGCCAGGGCGGCGGACCCGGCGGCCGTCATGCGGTAGGGCTTGCGCCGGCTGTCGCTGCCGGCCGGCTCGATCAGGCCGCGCTCCTCCAGGCGGGTGATGGCGCCGTAGAGGGTGCCGGGCCCGAGCGTGACCTGGGCGAAGTCCTCGATGTCCTTGGACAGGGCGTGCCCGTGCTTGGGACCGGTCGCCAGGCTGGTCAGGATCAGCAGGGCCGGGTCGTTCGGCCGTCGCAGGCCGTCGGACCGCGAGGTGCGCACCACGGGAGCCTTTCTACTACGTGATACGTAGTAGAGGCAAGCCCCGGACGACGTCCCCGATGGAGGTCAGGGGTGCGACGGGGCCGGCGGGGCGCCGTCGACCTCGAAGAGCAGGTCGTCCGCGTAGCAGTACCACCAGTCCTCGCCCGGCTCGTACGAGCGGATCAACGGGTGGTCGGCGTGGGCGTGGAAGTGCGCAGTGGCGTGGCGGTTGGGTGAGCTGTCACAGCAGCCGACATGGCCGCATTCCATGCACAGCCGCAGATGGACCCACCGACCCCCCGAACGCAGGCAGTCCTCGCACCCCTCGCTCGAAGGCGCGACGTCGGCCACGGTGTCGAGGTGGGAGCACGTCTCAGCCATGGCATGGACGATACTCGTGGCGTGCGAGCGCTCCTGCCGCGCCCTGATGTACAAGTCGACCTGGTCGAGGCGTATGCCCTGCCCACGGACGTCGCGCCCGGTCGCCCGTTTCTCCGCTGCAACATGATCTCCAGC
>DATGGF010000275.1:0-4933 GCA_035308625.1 Acidimicrobiales bacterium
GCATGGCGTCGACGATCATGGCGTGGTCGTCGGGCCCGAAGGGCGCCACCGTGGGACGGAACATGAGCCGCGACGCGCCGCCGATGAGCTTGTCGCTCTGGCGGATGACTTCGGCCAGCTTGCCCAGCTCGACGCCGGCCGCCTCGGCCAGCACCTGCGCTTCGTACGCGGCGAGCCAGGATCCGTACTGCACGAGGTTGCGGGCCAGCTTGGCCTGGAGCCCGGCTCCGAGCGGGCCCATGTGCACCACCAGGGAACTGAAGGTCTCGACCACGGGCCGGACCCGCTCCACCACCGCCGCGTCGCCGCCGAGCATCGAGACCAACGTGCCTTCGGCCGCCGCGGTGGGCCCACCGCTCACTCCGCAGTCGACCACGTGGACGCCTCGGGCTTCAGCCAACTCCGCCACGGCGCGGACGGTGTCGGGAGAGATGGTGGACACCACCAGGATCGCGGCGCCGGGGAGGGCCGACGCCAACGCGCCTTCGGGACCGTCGAGCACCCCGAGCACCTGGGCGTCGTTCACCACGGCCACCACGACCACCTCGCTCGTGGCGGCCAGGTCGGCCGGGTCCGCGGCCACCCGGGCCTGCGCGGCAAAGGGCTCCACGGCTTCGGGCCGGATGTCGCACACCGTCAGCCCCACCCCCGCCCGGGCCAGGGCGCCGGCCACCCCTTTCCCGATGTCGCCCAGGCCGATCACACCGGCGCGCGTCGTCGCAGTCTCCATTTCGCTGGGCCTCGGCTTTCCCCTCTAGCCAGACAGGTGTCTGGACTGTAGTCTGACGCCGTGGCCGACCGCAACGAGGCGACGACGCTCCCCCAGGTGGCAGACACGGGGCGCGTGGCCTGGGAGCACGACGGCGCCGTCCGCATCCTCACACTCGACCGGCCCGCGCGCCGGAATGCCTTCACCGTTTCTCTGTACCGCGAGCTGACCGCCGCCCTGCGCCAAGCCGACGACGACGAGTCGGTTCGGGTGGTGGTGCTCACCGGGGCGGGCCCGGCCTTCTGCGCGGGCACCGACCTCGACGAGCTGGCCGCCATCGCCACGGGGGCAGCGCCCGACGGCGCCGGCACCGCCTTCCCCGGCTTGCTCGATGCGCTGACCGAGGTGTCGGTCCCGTTGGTCGCCGCGGTGAACGGGCCCGGCGTCGGTCTCGGAGCCACGATGCTTCCGTACTTCGATCTCGTGTTCATGGCGGACACGGCGCGCCTGCGGGCACCGTTCGCGGCGATGGGTGTACCGCCGGAGGCAGCCAGCAGCGCCCTCTTCCCTCTGCGCATGGGATGGCTGCGCGCGGCACGCGCCCTCCTCGCCGCTGCGTGGATGTCGGCCGACGAAGCTTTGGCGGGTGGGCTCGTGACCGCGATCTCGCCGGCCGAGCGCGTGCTCGCCGATGCGGTGGCCGCCGCCCAGGAAATCGCCGCGCACGAGCGCGCCGCCACGAGGTCGATCAAGTCGTTGATGCGGGCGGCCGAGCGGGACCTCATCGCCGCCACCCGGGCCCGAGAGGACGACGCCTACCGCCGGCTGTTCCGACCAGAGGAGCGACCATGACGACCGACACGGCCTCCGACACGGCTCACCGCAGCATTCCGCTCACCTCGGGCGCCTTCTGGGCCGGCGATCCTCTGGCCGACTTGGCCTGGGCCCGGCGCCACGATCCGGTCCACTGGGATGAGGCGGCACGGGTCTGGGGGGTCACCCGGTACGACGACGTGCTCGAGGTGTCGAAGCACCCGGAGCTGTTCTCGAACGCGCAGGGGATCCGGCCCGATACCGGCCCCACCTCGATGCTCATCGACCTGGACAACCCCGAGCATGCCAAACGGCGCAAGCTGGTGAACCGTGCCTTCACCCCGAACCAGGTACGCGCCCGGGCCAGGGGGATCACGGTGATGGCCGATCAGATCATCGACCGGGTGTGCGAGCGGGGTGAGTGCGACTTTGTCATGGACGTGGCCGCCTGGCTCCCGCTCATGGTCATCGGGGAGTCACTGGGCTTCGACGAGGCCGACTACCCGGCCCTCCTCGATTGGTCGGACGCGCTGCTCTCGGGCCTCGATGGGACGCCCGAGTCGATGGCGCGTATGACCGAGGTGTTCCTCCTCTACGAGGCCTACGCCCGGCGAGTCATCGAGGCGCGCCGGCAGCATCCGGCCAGCGATCTCATGAGCGTGCTCGTCCATGCCGAAGTCGACGGGGAGAGACTCGACGATCACCAGCTGCTCCTCGACTCCCTGCTGATCCTCATCGGCGGCGACGAGACCACCCGGCATGTCATCTCGGGTGGCGTGTACCAGCTTCTCCGGAACCGCACCCAATGGGACGAGCTCGTCCAGGACCGGGGGCTGCTCCGTCCGGCCACCGAGGAGATGCTCCGATGGGTCAGCCCCATCAAGAACATGGCCCGGGTGGCCACTGCCGACACCGTGTTGGCGGGGTCGGCCATCACCGCCGGGCAGAAGCTGCTGCTGCTCTACCCTTCGGCCAACCGGGACGAGGCGCATTTCACCGATCCCGACGTGTTCGACATCCATCGTGACCCCAACGACCACCTGGCCTTCGGCTTCGGCTCCCACTTCTGCCTGGGCAACAGCCTGGCCCGCCTCGAGATCACCACCATGCTCGGCCGGCTGCTCGACCGGTTGCCCGACCTCCACCTGGCCGAACCGGCCGAGCCGCCACGCCGGCCCGCCAACTTCGTGAGTGGCTACGAATCCATGCCGGTCACCTTCACGCCGTCGGCACCACTAGGACAGTCCCGCTCATGACCGGGGCGATCACCGGGACGATCGACGCGGCGGAGGCCACCCGACGCCGCTTGACCCCGCGCCAAGCCGCCGTGGTGGCGCGCCTGGTCGACGCGGCCGCGGCCGAGGCCCGGGCCGTGGGCTACGAGCACACCACCGTCCGCACCGCCGCTCGCCGCGCCGGGGTGGCCCCGGCAACGGCCTACACCTACTTCGCCTCCAAGGACCATCTCCTGGCCGAGGTCCTGTGGCGGCGCATGGAGGCGCTGCCCGAGCTCGACCACGATCCGGCGTCCACACCGATGGAGCGCCTGGCCGCCGAACTGCGCGTCGTCGGGCTGTTCATGGCCGACGACACCCGGCTGGCGGCCGCCTGCACCACCGCGCTGCTCGGCAGTGGCCCCGAGGTCTTCTCCCTGCGAGCCCGCTTCGGCGCCGAGCTCCACCGGCGCATCACCGCCGCCCTGGGCGACGCCGCCGATCCCCGCGTTCTGCAGTCACTGGACATGGCGTGGTCGGGAGCCATGCTCTGGGCCGGTATGGGCCACATGTCGTTCGAAGACGTGCCCGGCGCGTTGACCGACACGGCGCACCTGCTGCTGCCGGAGGCACGATGACCTCGGCCGCAGACACACAGCGCCGGGACGGGGCTCAGGTGCATTACAACCCGTACGACTACGAGATCCACGAGGACCCGTACCCCACCTATGCCCGTCTGCGGGCCGAGGCGCCGCTGTACCGTAACGAGGAGCTCGACTTCTGGGCGTTGTCGCGTCACGACGACGTGCTGGCCGCCTTCCGCAACCCGGCTCAATTCTCCAACCGCTACGGCGTGTCGCTCGACCCGGCCGCCTATGGGCCCGACGCACACCGGGCCATGTCGTTCCTAGCCATGGACGCACCCCAACACACCCGGATGCGCTCACTCGTCTCCAAGGCCTTCACCCCCCGAAGGGTGGCCGAGCTCGAGGACCGGGTGCGTGCCATCGCCTTGGAGCACATCGACGCCGCGCTCGAGCGCGGCACTTTCGACTTCGTGGCCGACTTCGCCGGGCGCATGCCCATGGACGTGATCTCGGAGATGATCGGGGTCCCGCGCCCGGACCGAGCCGAGCTGCGTCGCCTGGCCGACCTGCTGGTCGATCGCCAGGAAGGCCTGAACGACATCCCGCCGGCGGGCATCGAGGCGGCTCTGGCCATGGCCGGCTACTTCCAGGAGATGGTGGACGGGCGCCGGGCCCGGCCGGCCGACGACCTCACCTCGGCGCTGCTCGACGCCGACATGGAGGGTGACCGACTGAGCGACGACGAGGTCATCTCCTTCCTCTTCCTCATGACCGTGGCCGGCAACGAGACCACCACCAAACTCCTGGCCAACGCCTGGTACTGGGCGCAGCGGTTCCCCGACGAGCGGGCCAAGGTCTTCGCCGACCCCGGCCGGGTTCCCGACTGGGTGGAGGAGACCCTGCGTTTCGACACCTCGAGCCAGATGCTGCTGCGTGTCACCTCCGGCGAGGTCGAGCTGCTGGGCGAGGTGGTGCCCGACTGTTCCCGGGTCCTGCTGCTGGTGGGGTCGGCCAACCGGGACGCGGCGGTCTTCGAGGACCCTGACCGTTACGACCTGGATCGCGACACCAGGAAACTGGTGAGCTTCGGCAGCGGCCGCCACGTGTGTCTCGGCGCCGCCCTGGCCCGGCTCGAGGCGCGCGTGGGCTTGCGGGAACTCGTCGACCGGGTCGCCGACTACGACGTGGACGAGGCGCGGGCGACGCGCATCCATTCCATCAACGTCCGCGGCTTCGCCACCCTCCCCACCACGGTCACCCGCCGCGCTGAGGCGGTGCGCGCCGCGCCAGAGCAGGCCGGCTGATGCCGCGTTTCGAGCCCCATCCGCAGCGGCGGGTGGCGGTCGTCACCGGCGCGTCCTCGGGCATCGGCCAGGCCACGGCGCGGGCGCTCGCCGGCGCGGGCCACCCGGTGGTACTCGGCGCCCGGCGTCTTGAACGGCTCGAATCCGTCGCCGAGGAGATCCGGGCCGCGGGCGGTGAGGCGGTGGCGCTCCGACTCGACGTGGCCGACGCCGGCTCCGTCGACGCCTTCGTGAAGGCCGCCATCGACGCGGCAGGATCTCCCGACGTGGTGGTGTCGTGCGCCGGGCAGTTCCTGCCCTACGACG
>DATGGF010000276.1:0-3495 GCA_035308625.1 Acidimicrobiales bacterium
TCACCATCGGCGAGACCTTGGCCGACCCGGAGGACCCCCGGCCGCTCCCGCCGATCCTGGTGGACGAGCCCAGCCTGTCGATCACGATCGGGATCAACACCTCGCCGCTGGCCGGCCGTGATGGGACGAAGTTGACGGCCCGCCTGGTCAAAGGACGGCTCGACGCCGAACTGGTGGGCAACGTGGCGCTGCGGGTGCTGCCGACCGAGCGGCCCGACACCTGGGAGGTCCAGGGCCGCGGCGAGCTGCAGCTGGCCGTGTTCATCGAGACCATGCGTCGCGAGGGGTTCGAGTTGACCGTGGGCAAACCCCAGGTCGTGACCCGCGTGATCGACGACGCACTCCACGAGCCGATGGAACTCCTGGCCGTCGACATCCCCGAGGACTACCTCGGCGTGGTGACGCAGCTCCTGGCGCTGAGACTGGGGTTGTTACGAGAGCTGGTGAACCACGGGACCGGATGGGTCCGCATGGACTACCGCATCCCGGCGCGGGGTTTGGTGGGTTTCCGTACCGAATTCCTGGTCGCCACTCGGGGTACCGGCGTGCTCCATCACGTGTTCGACGGATGGGACCCCGTCCACGGGGAGCTGCGGGTGCGGCGCAACGGATCAATGGTCGCCGATCGTCAGGGGGTCACGACGACGTACGCGCTCATGTCGCTCGAGGATCGAGGATCACTTTTCGTCGGCCCTGGCGTCCCCGTGTACGAAGGCATGATCGTCGGAGAGAACGCCCGCACCGAGGAGATGGATGTCAACCCGACCAAGGAGCGCAAGCTGACGAATTACCGCTCCTCCACCGCCGAGGAGTTGGTCCGGCTGACACCGCACGTGCAGTTGTCGCTCGAACAGTCGCTGGAGTTCATCGGCGACGACGAGTGCCTCGAGGTGACGCCGAGCGCCGTCCGCCTCCGGAAGGCCACTCTCGACCAGGCCATCCGAGCCCGCCAGCGTGGGCGGAACCGATCCGCGGGGACGTGACCAGGGGTGAGAGCGGGCGACGGGAATCGAACCCGCGTTCTCAGCTTGGGAATATCACCCAGCCTGAAGCGGCGAACTCCGGCGACCCAGAACGGCAGGTCAGCGAGCCGGCGGACGCCGACGAACCCCCACGAACGGGCCCGGATGCGCCATGAACGCGCCATGGTTCTGGCGTCAGGCTCCCGGTGACCGGTTAGGTACACAGCACCCGGAGGGTCACCTCGGCTTTCGTCGTGCCGCCCTTGGCTGCTCGTACGGTCAACGCTCGACCAGCCATCGGGTCGGCGGGGGACAGGCCCGCAATCCGACGGACCTTTGGCGAACGGGTCGGCGGGGGACAGGCACGCCCCGGTCCTGCGCCGCCATAACCTGGAGATCGGGCCATACGAGCACTGGTCAGACGAGCAAAGAAGAACGAGGCAACGCGGTGAGCTATCCCGCCACACCGCTCAGGGTTAAATGGTCCGAGCTTGGACCGACCGTGTACGAGGACATGGTGAGCGCGCTGCTGTCCATCCTGCACCCCACCTCGATCCGCACCGACGGCTCCGGCGGTGATGGCGGGCGCGACGTCCACTTCGGGGGTCCAGAGGGGCTCGAGGTCTTCGAGCTGAAGTCTTTCACGGGACGCCTCACTAAGAACCGCCTGGGCCAGGTGAAGCGGTCCTTCGTGCGGGCCCTCGGCCACGACCCCAAGACGTGGACCGTGGTGTGCCCGATCGATCTCACCAACGAGGAGCGCAAGAAGTTCGAGAGCCTCACCGCCGGCTCCGGTGTGAAGTGCGCCTGGCTGGGAAAGACCTGGTTGGACGCCCGTATGGCCGAGCACCCCTGTGTGGCGCGCTACTTCCTCTCCGACGTCACCGACGAGATCCGCGACTTGGCTCGGCTGTTCGCGGCCGAGCGCGCCGCGCTCACGAACGGGGTGCCCGACGCCATCGAGCGCCTGCGGGCGTTGGCGGAGCGCTGCGACGAGCTCGATCCGTTCTACCGGGTGGACCTGGCCACCGACACCAGGGCGGGCACCGTGACGGCGAGTCTCGTGCCCCGCTACCCCATGGCCGCGCACGACCGACCCATCACCCTCCAGGCCATCTTCGCCTTCCCCGACCGCGAGGCGGCCGAGGCCACCCGCGAGCGATTCCAGGCCGCCTACGACTTCGGGGTGGGCGTGGAGGTACCGGCTCAGTACGTTGCGCGGGTCGTGGTGGATGCCCCGGCCGGCTTGGGTGGCGAGTTCGGGTCGGGGGCGCTGCAGCTCGGGGCGCGTGAGCTCGGGGACGTCCCCGAGCTCCGCCTCGATCTCCGGATCAGCGCTCCAGACGGCACTCACGTCACCACGCTCCCGCTGTCGGGCAGGGCCACCAATGCCGGCGCCAAGGGGATCGATGCCGAGCTGGCCGACACCGCCGCCGGTCTCCTGCGCGCCGAGTTGCGCGCTGATTGGACCGAACACGTCTACCACCTGCGCTACCGGTTTGAGGATCGCCCCTGTCTCCCCTCGGCCTTGCTGCCTTGCCTGCGTTTCCTGGCCGCCCTCAAAGCCCCGAACTCTCTGACATGCCACCTCTCCGACGGCACCGCCCTTGGCCCGCCGCTTGAGATCACCGGTGACCAGCACCAGGTGGACGAGCGCAGCGTGCGGACGGTGCAGCTGCTGGCCAGGGTTCAGGACGCCACTAGCACCTGGTTCGATGTTCCCGAGGAGATGACCGACGCCGACCTCGCCGACCTGGTGGCCGCAAACGACCTCCTGGAGGGTCGAATCGTGACTGGCACTTGGGAGCGCTGGACACCGGGCGTGAGTGCTGAGCATGCGGCAGAGATGCTTGAGAACATCATCGAGGTGACCGGCAGCCTTGAGCCGGCCATGAGCCTGTGGCAGAAGTCACCTGAGCAGACCCTGGTCGTCTCCGACCACGCCATGGCACTGGGTCTGGTCACCACGGTCATGCATTCGGCCCGGCTAGAGGACCCCGACGGCACCATGGAGGCGGTGCAGCGCGCCCAGGCGGCCGACACGGTCGCCTTCGCCTTCGTCCCGGGGAGCATCGACACCTTTGAGATGTGGCGAGGTGCGCCCGAGAACCGGCCCAGCGCGGTGCCGGCGGCCTAACGGCGGGACCGGCCGACGGACGTCTTTGGCCGGAGGTCGGGAAAGATAGGGCGTGGTGCGCAGTCGAGGCCTCATTACCTACCGCGAGTTCGTGCAGCGCGTCCGCCGGCACCGGCCGAGCGACCTCCTCCCCGCCCTGGCGGCGACGGCCATCCAGTTTCGCGACCTGGAGGCATGGAAAGCCGATCGTGTTCGGCTCCCGTGGGCGCTGGCGGCGGCCGCCAAGGCTTGCATCGTGGCCGGGAACGAGGATCGCCCCGCAGGGGTTACCGAGCGAGATGTCATCGAGGTCTGCGCCGCGTACAACGCCCTCGAAGACCTGTGGCCTCAGGCGGTCGACGCAACAGCCTCGTTGAACGCCTCAGATGGTGACTTCCAGCCGAGCGTTTGTCGAGG
>DATGGF010000277.1:0-2030 GCA_035308625.1 Acidimicrobiales bacterium
GCCTCGGTCTCGGCTTCGGCTGAGCGCGCATTGCCGCCACGCCGGACCGAGTTCTTGACAGATTCCACCCCCACCCGCCTTACGGTCGGGATTGGCCCTCGAATCGAGGGGACCGAGCGATTGCACCACCGTGCCACGCACAAGCCAGGGCGCTGAACCCCCCAGATCGGCGCTCGTACCCGAGCCGCCGACCATAACGTGGCTCCCGGTGGAATCTGTCAACAGTCGCTGCCCGCGCAAGGTCCCAGCGCTCGCCTTGCGTTCCGCGGGGCTCCCCCGGGGCGCTCGCCCCGGTTCGGGTACCCTCCCCTGGGTTCGGACGAATGTCGCCACCAGACGCACGATCTGGAAGGTTGGCGGCGCACGAACTCCCTGGGTTCTGGGGCACGCCTCGGGGCCAGAAGCTCGGGGCCGCGAGCCGGGGGAAGCGACCGCCTGGACCAACCAGGTGGCCCGGAGCCCGTGGTATTCTCCGGCGGCCGACGGGCGTGCCGCCCGATCAGCCACCGGGCCGAGATAGCTCAGTTGGTAGAGCACGCGACTGAAAATCGCGGTGTCGCCAGTTCGATTCTGGCTCTCGGCACCAGACCCCTCGCTGGAGAGTTCTGCTAGCATCAGGCCGACCCTGCAGGATCGGACGGTCCTGTCGCGGTGCACACGGGCGGAAGTGGCTCAGCTGGTAGAGCGCAACCTTGCCAAGGTTGAGGTCGCGGGTTCGAACCCCGTCTTCCGCTCCAACAACTCTCGACAAGCGCCCGGTCGGGCCGAACGGCATCCCGCCGGCGGCGCGACCGGTGCCCCTTCGTCCAGTGGTAGGACAGCGGACTTTGGATCCGTTAACCGAGGTTCGAATCCTCGAGGGGCAGCCACCCCGGGCCGCGACCCGGTGCCGGCCCCCTTCCGGCAACCTCTCGAGGCGACGTACCCAAGTGGTTAAGGGGGAGGTCTGCAAAACCTCTATGCAGCGGTTCGAATCCGCTCGTCGCCTCCACCGCCCTTCGTCCCTCGTCATCAGGCCAGCGCGATGAAGTCAGTCGTTTCGAGGGATGGCACCCCGATCGCCTTCGAGGTCGTCGGTAGTGGACCGCCGCTGGTCATCGTCGTCGGGGCGTTCAGCGACCACGCCAGGGGTGGCCCGCTGGCCCAGTCTCTCACCTCACAGCTCACGGTCTACACCTACGACCGGCGCGGCCGCGGTGCCAGCGGTGACACACGGCCGTATGCGGTCGAGCGCGAGATCGAGGACCTCGACGCGATCATTGCTGCCGCCGGCGGGTCGGCCTTCGTCTTCGGCTATTCATCTGGGGCGGTGCTCGCGATCGAGGCCGCTGCGGCTGGTTCGAGGGTGACGAAGCTGGCCGTCTATGACGTGCCGCTCAAGGCCGACGGTCCGCTGTGGAACATCGATCGTGCCGCCGAGCTCGAGCGCCTCGTTGGCGCCGGCCGTCGGGGCGACGCGGTCGAGTACTTCCAGGAGCAGATGATGGGCATGCCCGCTGCGGTGGTTGCCCAGTTGCGGGCGGGGCCGGGCCGGCCGTCGCTCGAGGCCATGGCCCCGAGCCTGGTCTATGACGCCCGGTTGGTCGGCGACGGCGCGTTGCCGCTCGACGCGGTTCGCGCGCTCGCGATGCCGACTCTGGCCCTCGGCGGTCTCGCGAGCGCGCCGTTCATGGCGGCCACGGCCGAGGCCATCGGCCAGCTGGCGCCTGGTGGGGCGTCGCGGCTGCTCGTGGGCCAGTCGCATGACCTGGATCCCGAAGTCCTGGGCCCGATCCTGGCCGAGTTCCTGCTGGCCGGTTAGTCGCCGTCGGGCGAACCTGGACCGGCGGGCACGACGACGACCTGGCAATCGGCCTGGCCCGACACGCGGTCCGAGATGCTGCCCAGGACCAGCCGGCCGAGTCGTCCCCGTCCATGCGTGCCCAGGACCACCACATCGGCCCGTTCTGCGGCCGATGCCGCGACGATCGATTCGACCGGGTCGCCTTCCCAGACGAGGAAGGTAGCCTTGACCCCGAGCGCCCGGGCCC
>DATGGF010000278.1:0-3722 GCA_035308625.1 Acidimicrobiales bacterium
CCCTGTGACGTCGGGGCTGATCACTCCGTGTTCGAGTTGATCCGCACGGGTGAAGAGGTCGACCGCCCACCGCCGGCCGACGAGCTCCCCGACGCCACCGAGCGGTTCGTCCGTCCGAGCAAGGATTACCGGTGGTCGTCACGTATCGACCACACCGCGGTGGAGCAATTCGAGGGGATCTGGGGTGGCGAATATCGCGGCCGGCGCTGGGAGCGGCCGGCATTCACCTGGGTGAACTTCACCCTGACCGACGCCGCCTTCCACGAAGGGGGTCCCTATTCGGAGATCGCGGCGGCGTCGGTGGCCGACACCGACGCCCGCATCGGGCACGTCCTCGATGCGGTGGAGCGCTCGGGGTCCTGGGCAACCACCGCCTTCTTCCTGATGGCCGACCACGGCATGGAGCTGGCCGACCCGGACGTCACCGGCGACTGGGACGCGGCGCTCGCCGACTCGGGGGTGCCGGTGCGCGACGAGGGCTACGGGTTCCTGTACCTGACCGGCGGCTGAAGCCCACGTCCCGTAGGGCTGGCAGGTCCCAAATCGACTACACGTCCCACATGGCCAGGCGGCCGTTGGCCTCGAAGGCGCGGCGCAGCGCCTCCTCGTCCTCGCCCTTGAAGACGCGGTAGGCGGCCTCGCCCCGCTCGCGCACGAAGAGGGCGTCGCCTCCCACCAGTTCCGCGCGGAACTTCTGCTGCACCAGGGCACGGGTGAGCACCTTGTTGGTCGGGGTGACGGGCAAGGCGGTGCTGACGCGGACGTAACGCGGACGCCAGCGCGGGCTCAGGTCGGGCTGGGCATCGAGCCAAGCGGCGAAGGCCGCGGAGTCGAAGGCCGTTTCCTGGCGCAGCACCACTGCCACCATGACCTGGTCCCCGGCCTGGGCGTCAGGCACCCCGTAGGCCGCCCCCACCACGACGTCGGGGTGGCGGGCCACGATGGCCTCGATCGGCGCGGCGGGGAAGTTCTCCCCGTCGACCCGCAACCAGTCCGACGTGCGGCCGGCGAAGTACACCCACCCGTCCTGATCCACATAGGCGAGGTCGCCGCTCCAGTACCAACCGTTGCGGGTGGCCCGGGCCATGGCCTCGTCGTTGCGGTAGTAACCCTCGAACGGTCCCACCCCGAGGGTGTTCACGATCTCCCCCACGCACGACTCGGCGTTCAGCAGACGGCCCTGTTCGTCGAAGCGGGCGCGCGGCACGTCGGACCCGTCGGCGTCCACGACGGCGATCCCTTCGCGCAAACGGCCGACCGAACCGGGCGGCGGCCCACCGGTGCGGTCGAGGGCGATGGCTCCCTCGGTGGAGCCGAACACGTCGACGATGGTCATGCCGAAGCGCCGGGTCGCCTCGGCCACCACCTGAGGCGAGCCTTCGTTGCCGAAGGCGATCCGCAACGACGTGTCCGCGTCGTCCGGGCGGGCCGGTGTGGCCAGCAGGTAGGCGAGCACCTTGCCCGTGTAGTTGAACCACGTGACCCCGTACCGGCGCACGTCGGCCAGAAAGCGCGACGCGCTGAACCGGCGAGCCAACGAGAGTGTGGCGCCGGCCACGAGGGCGGGGGCGAGCCCGCCCATGAGCGAGTTGGCGTGGTACAGGGGCATGGCCGCGTAGCCCACGTCGTCGGGGCCGAGGCTGAGCATGTTCCTCATACGGTTGCCGGTGGTGAGCAGCCGCCGCTGGGTGCAGCGCACTGCCTTCGGGGCGGCGGAGGTCCCTGAGGTGAAGAGCAAGGCCCACAAGGCATCGACGTCGTTGGCCGGCCATGGCCCGGCCCCGGCCGGCGCGGACGACCCGTCCTCGTCGAGGGCGCGGTCCAGCGATTCCCCCAAGCGGGGCGCGGGATCGTCGCCGTCGGCGAAGCGAGCGGAGAGGAGGACGCCTCCCGGCAGGTCGAGGTCCCCCATGACCGGAGCCAGCAAGCCTTGGTGGCGCGGCTCGGTCACGAGCAGCTGGGCGTCGGTATGGCCGATGTCGCGGGCCAGATGCTCGTCACGCCGGGTGTGGTTGAGCCCGACCACGGCCGCCCCCACCAGCGCCGCCCCACACAGGGCGAAGACGTAGTCGGGCGTGTTGTCCAGCAGCACGGCCACGTGCGGAGGCCGGTCCGGATCGAGCCGGCGGAGGAAGACCGCGGCGAAGCGCTCGGACTCGGCCAGCAACTGGGCGTGGGTCCACGTGTGGTCGCCGAAGCGCAGGGCGGGCCGCGACGCGCGTTCTTCGTCATCGGCGTTGGCCCGCAGCAGCGAGGCCGCATCCGGCGCCGGGAGCTCGACCTCGGCCAGCGGCGGCGCGTAGGCGGAGGCCGGCGGTTCGGGCGGGCTCAGATGCGCTCCAGCACGGTGCCGGTGGCCAGCCCACCGCCGCAGCACATGGTGACGAGCGCCAGGGTGCCGTCCCGGCGCTCGAGCTCGTGCAGCGCGGTGGTGATGAGACGGCTGCCGGTGGCGCCCACAGGATGGCCGAGCGCGATGGCCCCGCCGTTCACGTTGACCTTGTCCCAGTCGATCCCGTGCGTCTTCTGCCACGAGCACACCACCGAGGCGAAGGCTTCGTTGATCTCGAAGATGTCGATGTCGCCTACGGTGAGGCCGGCCTTGGCCAGCACCTTGGCCGTGGCCGGGATGGGCCCGTCGAGCTGGGTGGTGGGATCGGACCCCACGAGCACCTGGGCCAGGATCCGGGCTCGCGGCCGCAGGCCGGCCGACTCGGCCCGCGCCTGCGACATCCACAACACCGCAGCGGCGCCATCGGAGATCTGCGAGGAGGTCCCCGCCGTGTGGATGCCGTCGGGTTGCACCGGCTTCAACGCGGCCAGCCCCTCCGCGGTGGTGTCGCGCAGCCCCTGGTCGCGGAGGACCACCTGCACTTCACCAGTGGGGCCGTCGGGCCCGATCACTGGCGCCTCGATGGGCACGATCTCCCGGGCGAACCGGTCCTCGGCCCAGGCCTGCGCCGCCTTGCGCTGCGACTCGAGACCGAGCGCGTCCGTGTCGGCCCGCGTCACGGAGTACTTGGCTGCGATGCGCTCGGCCGACGTGAACTGGTCGGGGAGCTCGTAGGGGAAGTGCGGCGGGAACGGGCGACCCAGGCCGGGCGGGATGTTGGCGCCCAGCCCTACGTGGCTCATGAGCTCCACCCCGCAGGCGATACCCACGTCGATGACATCGCTGGCCACGAGCCCGGCGACGAGATGGTTGGCCTGCTGCGAGCTGCCGCACTGGCAGTCGACGGTGGTGGCCGCCACCTCGAAGGGCATGCCCTGACCCAGCCACGCGGTGCGGGCGATGTTGAAGGCCTGTTCGCCGGCCTGGGTCACGCAGCCGGCGAAGATCTGCTCGACGTCACCCGGGTCGATCCCGCTGCGCTTGACCAGCTCCACCTGCACGGCGCCGAGCAGTTCCGCCGCGTGCACCCCGGCCAGGACGCCGTTGCGCTTTCCGATGGCGGTGCGCACCGCTTCGACGATCACGGGCTGTGTCATGGAATTCCCCCTCCGGCGCCGGTGGTGTCGTCCACAGGTCGGCTCGGGGCGCAACCGTGGCGGCCGAGAGTATACGGACAAAGCGCCTTGCCTAACATGGCGGGATCGACCTGCACAGTGCACTGGTGAGCGAAGACGACGTGCTCCCCCGCGCCCGGTACACCAGCGCCGAGTTCGCCGCGCTGGAGTTCGAGCGCCTGTGGGGACGCGTGTGGCAGGTGGCCTGCCGCCAG
>DATGGF010000279.1:0-3865 GCA_035308625.1 Acidimicrobiales bacterium
AGGTAGCGCAGCGTCAGCGCCGCCCGGTGCTGCGGCGCGACCGAGTCGAGGGCATCGCGGGCGCGGAACTGGTCGAGTTGCTCGTCCCACGGGTCCTCGGCCGCCACGGCCGCGGTTTCCACGGCTCGCAGGAGGCGCTCCTCGCGACCCTGGTGGCGCCAGTGGTCGGCCAACTTGTGGCGGGCGACGCCGATGAGCCATCCCACCGTCACCGGCCCGCCGCTCGCGCTGCGGGCCGCGACCAGGAAGGTCTCGGAGGTCAGGTCCTCCGCCAATGCCTGCTCCCGGCACCGCGAGAAGAGATAGCCGTACACCTGGGGCAGGGCGCGGTCGTAGATCTCCAACAAGCCGCCGGCCGGGGCGGGCTCTCCGGTCACACCCCTATCGTCGTCGCTCGACGGCCGGCTCCGACGCCCTAGGTCCCCCGATCGACGAGCGCGGCGATGGCGGCGGCCGCTTCGGCCGTGGTGCGCCCAGAAGCGACAAGGCTCCGGTAGACCTCGAAGTCGACAACCGCGCGGACCATGTCGACAGTCCGGGGCTCGGCGCCGGGGCCCAGCGCGGCCTCGACCAGGGAGCGGAGATGCGCCTCCCGGCGGGCGACGCCACGGGCCAGCACGTCGAGCCTGTCGGCATCAGCCAAGCCGCGGCGCCAGGACGGGTAGCGCTCGTACCACCCGAACACCTCGGTGACCAGGCATTCCAGCCGGGCACGGCGGGACCGGAGGCCGGCGAAGACGTCGAGGGTCGGCGGCGCCGTGACCTGCCATAGGTGGCTCCCGCAGGCCGAGACGAGATCGTCGAGCGTCGGGAAGTGGTGGTAAACGGTCCCGATCCCCACGTCGGCCCGCTCGGCCACCTCCCGGAAGCTGGTGACGGCGATGCCGTGCTCGGCGTGCAGGGCCACGGTTGCGTCGACGATCCGCTGGCGCGTGGCCGCGGCGGTGGACGCTCGCTGGCGCTGTTCGTACTTTCTCGTCACCTTGGCTCTATTGACTGACTCTTCGTTCGATAAATATACTCCCTCCCAACCCAGCGAGGAGGGACTCCATGCCGACGCTCCAGTACTTCCCCCCCACCGAGGAGGCCGGGGCCATCGTCGGCCAGATCCCCGGGGTGCGCTTCACCGAGGTCCCCGTGCTGGCGGTGGACGGCCCCGACGGGGCGCTCGGGCCCGAGGCGGCCGGGGCGGTGATGCATCTGCACATGACCATGATCGACGAAGACAAGACGCGTGCCTTCTGGATGCAAGTGGCCCTGACTCTGCGGGAAGCCGCCCAGGCCCCCGGGCTCATCCGCTTCCTGGCCATCGCCGACGGGTTGAGCAACGACGCAGTGGCCTGGTGGAGGACAGTCGAGGACGCCAGGGCCTTTGCCGCCGGAGCGGCCCATCGCTCCGCCGTCGGCGCCATGGATGCCGAGGGCTTCCAGTACACGCACTTCGCCGGGCTGTGGCAGCTGGTCGAGGCTCGCAAGCGCCACGCGTTCTGTGACGCCTGCGGCACGCGGAACGCCCTGCCGGCGGACAGGTGCGCCAAATGCGGAGCCGAGCTGGCCGACGTCTTTCGGCAGAGGAGCATGTCGCCAGCGTCGTGACGATCAGCTCCCCTGGATGCAGCCTCAGTCGGCGTTGCTCCATTCCTCTTGGAGCTGCCAATCCGTGTGGTTGGCCAGTTCAACCGGAGCGCCATAGACGAAGTTGCACTTGTCGCCGATCTCCAGGTGGTTCTTGTCGGCCCAGCCGCTCACCGGCACCGGGTCGGTGGTCGCCTCCATGAACTCGTGCGCGGTGGAGTCGGCCACCGATCGCGTGCCCTCGCTGTAGGTGTTCGCCCCGTAGAGGTTGCCCGGGTCACAGCCGGCGATCCCGGCGGTGTTGGGCATGTAGGCCACCTGGACGGTCACCCCGTTGATCACCCCCGCGCCGTGCCACGCGCAGAAGTTCAGGTGGGGGAAGTTGCTCGTGTAGACGAAGTAGATCGCGTTGGGATCGGGCGTGGTGATCAGGCTGGCCACCTCGGCCACGATGGTGGCCGTCGAAGGTGCGTGCGACGGCGGCGGGCTCGAGTCGAGCAGTTCCCCTTCGTACGTCGACGTGGGCGCCACGGGCAGGTACTGCGCCGCGATGCCGAGGTAATGCGAGCCACCGAAGCCGCCGAGCAGCTTGGCCATGCCGTCCGCCTCGTCGGTGGGGAACTGGCTCTGCGGGCCCCAGAAGATGGCGTAGGTCTTGGAAGCGGTGAGCAATTTGCCGCCGTGGTACTGCAGTGGTGCCCCGGCAGTCTGGCTGCTCGGGCCCCCTTTGGTGACCAGCGCATGACCGGCGCCGCCGGGTGACCCGGCTGCAATCCCTGAGGCAGCGACGAGCCAGCCGCCGCTCGCCACCAGCACCGTCAGGACACCCGCGACTCGGCGCCGCGCTCGTTGACTCATCGCCATCCCCATGGAGGCAACGTTAGGGCAACGGTGTCGCTATGCCACCTCTGCCGGCACGTGTCGTGCCGACGACAGCGGATGCGGGCGTCAGCCCGCGCCGAGGTCGGCCAAGGGCCCCACGAGCTCGGAGCCGACACGGCGCGCGTAGTCGACCGGGTCGTCGGTCAGAGGCAACATGAGCACGGTCTGCACACCGAGGTCGGCGTATTCGCTCATGGTGGACAGGAATCCAGGCGTGTCGGTGAACGGATCGTCGTGGGCCAGGATGGTCTTGGTGATGCTGTCGTAGTCGCGGCCTTCTGTGGCGCAGTGCGCCCGCAGCACGTCGAGCTTGCGCCCCACCTCGGCCGGGCCGGTGCCGAACAGGTTGCACGCCTGGGCGTAGCGGGCCACCAACCGCAGCGTCTTTCGCTCGCCGCTGCCGCCGATGAGCACGGGGGGATGCGGGGACGAAAGGGGCCGGGGCTCGCAGATGGTCTCCGCCAACTCGTAGTGGCGGCCCTTCCAGGGCCCGTCGTCGTCGCTCCACATCTGCAGGCAGATCTGGAGGGTCTCCTCCAGCCGCTCGAAGCGCTCGGCCACGGGCGGGAAGGGAACGCCTAAGCCCTTGTGCTCCCGCTCGTACCACGCGGCGCCGATGCCCAGTCGGGCCCGGCCACCCGACAGCACATCCAGCGTGGCAACGATCTTGGCCAGGAGGCCGGGATGCCGATAGGTCACTCCGGTGACGAGCAGCCCGAGCGTGATCGTCTCGGTGCGCGCGGCCATGTACCCCATGGTCGTGTATCCCTCGAGCATGGGTTCGGTGGCTGGGGCCATCATGTCCATCTGAAACCAGTGGTCCATGAAGGTGATCTCGCTCACCCCCGCGTCCTCGGCCGCCTCGGCCACCGCGCCGAGCGTCGGCGCGATCGCAGCCGGCCCGCCGGGCCAGCGGAAGTTGACGATGTGCAGGCCTACGTCCACGGTGATCTCCTATCGGATCCGACGACGGCACCCATGACAGGGCCCGTCGCCAACCAGTCCGTTGTTGCGACTGTCTACTGCGACACCGCCTCCACCGCGTGGGCCAACGCGTCCTCCTGAGCCCAGTTGGCCTGGAAGTGGCGGTTGGGGATGGTCATCTGGTCGTGGTACCACCAGAACAGGTAGATCCCGATCGAGAAGATGGTGGCCACGATGCGGCCGGCGTAGTTGTCCCGGCCCTTGACGCGGCTCTGGTCGGGCGGCGGCACCGACTGGCCCAAGCGCCCGTAGATGAGCGAGAGCTCGTACTCGACCCCCACTTCAGCCTGGTCGTGGCGCACCAGGTCCTGATCGAGCAGGACGAAGGCGATCAGATCGGTGATGCCCCGGGCGACGATACCGAGCACGACCCAGATGACCGGGTCACGGAAGTCCGCCGTCATGCGCCGCAGCACCGCCATGT
>DATGGF010000280.1:0-7289 GCA_035308625.1 Acidimicrobiales bacterium
TGGCGCACCCGGGTGCGCACCAGGGTGGACAACGCCCGCAGCCAGTCGGGCCAGTGGAACTTCTGTCCCTCCGAGCTCTCGCGCCCGGCGTAGGAGATGGGCACCTCGTAGATGCGCACCTTCTGGCCGAGGAGCTTGGCCGTGATCTCGGGCTCGAACTCGAAGCCGTCGGAGACGAGCTCGATGCCGTCCAAGACCGAGCGGTCGAGGAGCTTCGAGCAGGTCTCCAGGTCGCTCAAGGTGGTGCCGTAGAGGACGTTGGCCACGAAGACGAGCAGGCGGTTGCCCACCCAGGAGCCGAGGCGCATGTTCTTGCGCTCGCCGGTGAAGCGGCTGCCGTAGACGACCTGGGCCTTGCCCTTCAAGACCGGGTCGAGGAGCCTCGGCCAGTCGTCGGGGTCGTACTCGAGATCGGCGTCGCAGATGAGCACCAGGTCCCCCGAGGCCTTCTCGAGGCCGGTTCTGATGGCCGCCCCCTTGCCCCGGTTCTTCGGGTGGGTGCAGATGCGCACCGTGGAGTCCTCCAAGGCCGACAGCACCTTGGCCGTGCCGTCGGTCGAGCCGTCGTTCACCACCACGATCTCGTGGGCGAGGGGCAGCTCGACGCTGCGGATGCGGCGCAGCACCTCCACCACGGTGTTGCGCTCGTTGTAGACCGGCACGATGACCGACAGCAGCTTGTAGGCCGGCGCCCCGTAGGAAGAAGCGCCCGTCACCGGGTGCCTCCGGCCACGTGCGCCCCTTCGGCCACCAGCGCCTCGAAGTGGGCCAGGGTGAGACAGATCCCCGCCCGCAGGTCCACCTCGGGCTGCCAGTGCAGGACGCTTCGGGCCACGGTGATGTCGGGACAGCGCCTCGTGGGGTCGTCCTCGGGCAGCGGCTCGTAGACGAGGGCCGACGACGACCCCGACAGCTCGAGCACGAGGGCCGCGAGCTCGCCCACGGTGATCTCCTCGGGGTTGCCGAGGTTCACCGGGCCGGCGGTGTCGGAGTCGAGCACGAGCAGCAGCCCGCGCACGAGGTCGTCCACGTAGCACAGGCTCCTCGTCTGGGTGCCCGAGCCGTAGACGGTGAGGGGGGTGGCGCTCAGGGCCTGGACACAGAAGTTCGACACCACCCGGCCGTCTCCGGGAGAAAGGCGCGGGCCGTAGGTGTTGAAGATGCGCACCACCGCGGTGTCGGTGCCTTTCGCCCGGCGGTGGGCGAAGGTGAGGGCCTCGGCGAAGCGCTTGGCCTCGTCGTAGACGCTCCGGGGCCCCGTCGGGTTCACATGGCCCCAGTAGGACTCGGTCTGGGGGTGCTCCTCGGGGTCGCCGTAGATCTCGGAGGTCGACGCCAGCACGAAGCGTGCCGCATGGGCCTCGGCCAGCTCGAGCGCCAGACGCGTGCCTTCGCTCCCGACGGCCAGGGTCTCGAGGGGCCGGGCCAGATAGGCCGGCGGCGAGGCCGGGCTGGCCAGGTGGCACACCGCGTCCACCGCGCCAGCGACAGGAAGCGACCGGCTCACGTCGGCCACCACCAGCTCGAAGGAGGGGTTCCCCACCAGGGCGGCCACGTTCTGCGCCGAGCCGGTCGAGTAGTCGTCGACGCAGACCACGGCGTCGCCCCGGGCACAGAGCGCTTCGCACAGGTGCGAGCCGAGAAAGCCCGCCCCGCCGGTCACCACCACCCGCACGTCTAGACCCGTCCCACGCCCACGTAGCTGAAGCCCATGCGCCGCAGCGCGGCGGGGTCGAGCAGGTTGCGGGCGTCGACGATGCGCGGCTCGGCCAGCACTTCGCGCACCTTGGCGTGGTCCAGCCAGCGGAACTCGTCCCACTCGGTCAGCACGACCAGCACCTGGGCATCGTGGCACGCGCTGTAGGGATCGGTGGACACGACGAGGGCTTCCGGAAGCTCGGGAGTCGGCTCCGGCACGGTCGGGTCATAGGCCTGCACCCGCGCCCCCTCGGCCACGAGACGGCTCGTGATCTCGACAGCCGGGGACATGCGCCGGTCGTCGGTGCCGGCTTTGAAGGTGAGCCCCCACACCGCCACCGTGGCGCCGGCGAGGTTCCCGCCCACGGCTGCCCGCACCTTCTCCACCACCGAGGCGAGCTGGCGCTCGTTGGCGTCGATGGCGCTTCTGAGGATCCCGAAGTCGTATCCCGCCTCCGCCGCGATGTGGAGCAGTGCCCGGGTGTCCTTGGGCAGGCACGACCCGCCCCAGCCCGGTCCCGGGCGCAGGTAGTCGAAGCCGATGCGGTGGTCATAGGCCATGCCGAGCAGCACGTCGCGCACGTCGGCCCCCACCGTCTCGCACAGAGACGCCACCGCGTTCACGAAGCTCAGCTTGGTGGCGAGAAAGGCGTTGCAGGCGTACTTGATGGTCTCGGCCGTGGCCGCGTCGGTGACGATGAGCGGCGCCCCGGTCGGCGCGTAGAGCCGGCCCACCCGGGCCGCGGCGGCCTGGTCGTCGGCCCCCACCACCACCCGGTCGGGGTGGAGGAAGTCGTCGATGGCCGTGCCCTCGCGCAGGAACTCGGGGTTCGACACCACGGCCACGTCGCTGCGGGCGATCCAATGGCCGACCGACGATGCGGACCCGACAGGCACGGTGGACTTGTTGATGACCACGGAACCACGAGCCAGATGCGGGGAGATCTCGATGGCGGCCGCCTCGAGCGCCGACACGTCGGCCGACCCGTCGGCTCGCTGGGGGGTGGGCACGCACAGGAACACGAACTCGGCTCCCGCCACCGCGTCGGCCGCACCGAGGACGAAGCGCAGGCGGCCCGACGCCAAGGTGTCGTGCAGCAGCGTGGCCAGGCCCTCTTCGAAGATCGTCGGCTCGCCGCGCGACAGGCGCTCGACCTTGGCCGGATCCATCTCGCCGCAGGTCACCTGGTGGCCCAGGTGCGCCAGGCACACCGCTGTGGTCAGCCCAACGTAGCCGGCGCCGATGACGGCCACCGCCGCCCCGGCGCCTGTCACCCCCGTCGTGCCCGCCGTCGCCTTCGCATTGCGGCCTCGTGCCGCCGACTGGGTGTTGCTCGTGAGCCCGAGCGAGGCTCGCATCCCCAACGCCATCCCATCCTCCGGTCCCCGGTTCCCACCTTGTCTTGGTCAACGAGGGGGCGCATCAGGGCTTGCGAACGCCCAGGCATCACGTGACGGGCAGTGGCCGAGGCGGCCACAGCCGGCTACGAGGACGGGGGCTTCGGGGGCAGGGCGGCGGCGATCTGGCTGCGTATGGGCTCGAAAGGCGGCATCACGAAGTGCCGGCGCAACCAATTCGCTCCGTCGACCACCAGGGTATGGCCGGTGACGAAGGACGCGTACGGCGAGCACAGCCAGGCGGCCGCCCACCCGAGCTCGTGCAGCCGACCGAGCCGGCCGGCGGGCGAACGGCTGGCGTCCACATCCTCCCCCTCGGTGCGCAGCGCCGTGAGCTCGGGTCGCATGTCTTCGTGGGGGAACAGGCCCGGCGCCAGGGCGTTCACCCGCACCCCGTAGGGGGCCCACTCCACGGCCAGCGTCTTGGTGAGATTGGCCACTGCGGCCTTGGACGCGGCCGTGTGGGCCATGCCCGGCCCGCCGGTGAAGGCCTGCGTGGCCAGCACGTTGCAGATGGCGCCCGGCCGGTCTCCACTCGCGCAGCGTCGGAACAGCTCCTGTGAGCAGAAGAACGTCCCGTCGAGCACGATCGAGGTGACCGCCTGCCATCCCCGCGGGCTCAGGTCCTCGGCGGGCACGGGGAAGTTCGCCGCCGCGTTGTTGACGAGCACACTGACCGGGCCCAAGGCCTCCTCGACCGCGTCGAACGCCGCGGCCACCTGATCCGCCTGCCGGATGTCGGCACCGGCATCGACCGCCCTGGCCCCCAGGGCCTCGACCGCCGCCACCCCCGCCTTCCGGTGCTCCTCACCTCGCGACACGATGCCGACGGCAGCTCCCAGCCGGGCCAGCTCGAGCGCGATGGCTTTGCCCAGGCCGGTCCCACCCCCCGTCACCACCGCGGTGACACCGTCGAACGTGCCGGGCGGAAGCATGGTCGAGCCCACCGGCGGCGGCTCAGGCAGCGGCACGGTTACTTCCCTTCGAAGGTGACCGGCTGCTTGGCCGCCTTGGCCGCGTAGCCGGCCGGCATGTCGTCGGACACGAATTCGATCGACGCGCTCATGGCCTCGAAGCGCATCGATTCGCTGAAGCCCCGGTAGGCGAAATGGTCGATGGTGCGTTTGATGCTCTGCACGGCCAGGGGCGCGTTGGCGGCGATCTCCTGGGCCAGCGCCATGGCCGCGTCGTGCAGTTCGTCGCCGGTCGTGACCTCTTGCACCAAACCGAGCCTCTCCGCCGTGCGGGCGTCGATGCGCCGGCCCGTCATGGCCAGCAACTTGGCCCAACCGGCGCCGACTTCGTGGGCGAGGCGGAGGTCACCGCCCCCGTCGATGCTCACGCCCACTTGCGCTTCGGGTAGCGCGAAGACCGCATCCTCGGCGGCCAGGCGGATGTCGGCCATGAGGGCGAGCTCGAAGCCGAACCCCAGGCAGTAGCCATGCACTGCGGCCACCACGGGCTGGGGCAACTCGGCGAAGGCCCGGAACTGCTCGTGGGCCCAGCGGATCCCCTCGTAGTAGTTGCGCGCCTTCTCGGCCGGCGATCGCCCCGTGACGCGGTCCTCGGGCATGCCCAGGTCGATCCCTGCGCAGAAGGCCCGGCCCATGCCTCGCAGGACGACGGCCCGGACCCGCTCGTCGAAGCGGATCTGCGCGGCCCGGGCTCCCAGTTGCCGGGTTGCCTCCCAGCTCCAAGCATTGAGCTTGGCCGGGTTGTCCAGGGTGAGGACTGCCACCTGGCCTTCGACGTCCAGCCGGAGGAGCCATTCATCCTCGGCGACCACGGGTGAGGTCCTGAACATGGCGGCTCCGATCCTGGGGCGCGGACCTGACGGGGCGTCAGTATCGCACGGGCCAACCCTCCGAAGACCGGCCTGCAGAGGCCACCGAGGGGTGCGTCGGCAGCCGGCCGAGCTCGCCTCCGCAGTTGTATAACGATCCCTATATAGATAGCGTCCGGTACGCCGATGACCCTTGCCCCCGCACGACGGATGTCCCAGGCCGAGCGCCGGGCCGAGACCCGTGCCGCCCTGGTGGCAGCAGCCGCTGACCTCTTCGCCGACCAGGGATTCGACGCCGTGTCCGTCGACGCCGTAGCGGCCGCGGCCGGGCGCACCTCGGGCGCCGTCTACGACCACTTCGGCTCCAAGCAGGGTCTGCTCCTCGCCGTGCTCGACGACTGGGCCCAGTCCCTCGTGTCGTTGCTGGCGGCCGAGTTCGAACGCTCGGCCACCCTCGAGGCACGGTTGCAGGCGGTGGCGGCCAACGTGATCGTGCACCCCTCGGAACGCACCCGGCGACTGCTCCTTCTGGAGCACGAGCTCGCCCTGCGCGCGGCCCGCGACGCCGAAGTGGCCGCGGCGTTGCGGGCGCGGTCACGCGACGCACACCGTCGCCTTGCCCGGGGCTTCGAACGCTGGGTGGCCGACGGCGTGCTCCCACGCGGCCCCGGGCCCGACGCCCTCGCCATCAATGTGCGGGCCCTGGTGCTCGGAATGGTCATGCAGGCCCGTCTGGAACCCGGGGCCTTCGACGTCGACCGCGCCGCCGCGCTCCTCGAGGCGGGACTGGTCGACACCAAGACCTTAGAAGCCAAGACCCTCCAAACCGCTGACCCGACGACTCGATCGACCCCATCGGCCGAAGAGACCCATCCAAGGAGCTGACGATGCACACCGAGCTTTGCGACCGCCTAGGCATCGAATTCCCGATCTTCGCGTTCACCCACTGCCGCGACGTGGTGGCGGCGGTGAGCAACGCCGGCGGCTTCGGCGTCCTCGGCGCCATCGGCTTCTCGCCCGAAGAGCTCGAAGTCGAGCTCCAGTGGCTCGACGAGCACGTGGGCGACAACCCCTACGGCGTCGACATCGTCATCCCGGGCAAATACGAGGGCATGGGCGAGATGGACCCGGTCAAGCTGGAGGCGCAGTTGCAAGGCATGGTCCCCGATGACCATCGGCGTTTCGCCCGCCGCTTGCTCGACGAGGCGGGGATCCCCGAGCCGCCGGCCGGCGAGCGACGCTCCGGCATGATGGGCTGGACCGAGGCCACGGGCACGCCACTGCTCGAGACGGCGTTGCGCCACGACAAGGTCCGGCTCATCGCCAACGCACTCGGCACCCCGCCGGACCACGTCATCACGTTGGTGAAGGAGTCGGGCCGGCTCATCGGCGCGCTGGCCGGCTCGGTCAAGCACGCCAAGCACCACAAGGATGCCGGCCTCGACTTCGTGATCTGCCAGGGAACCGAGGGCGGGGGCCACACGGGGGAGATCGGGAGCGTGGTGCTGTGGCCCGAGGTCATCGACGCGGTCGCCCCGCTTCCGGTGCTGGCTGCCGGCGGCGTCGGCAACGGACGGCAGATCGCCGCGGCGCTGGCCATGGGGGCCCAGGGCGTGTGGACGGGCACGTTGTGGCTCACGGTCGAGGAAGCCGACGTCGCCCCGAACCAGACCGCCGCCTATCTGGCCGCCTCCAGCGCCGACACGATCCGGTCGCGCTCGTACACGGGCAAGCCCTGCCGGATGCTGAAGAACGCCTGGACCGAGGCCTGGGGCCGGGAGGACACCCCCGACCCGTTGCCCATGCCGCTCCAGATGATGGTGGCCATCGAGGCCGTGGGCGCCTCCCACCGCTATCCCGACAAGGCGCCGCCGGTGGCGTTCAATCCCTGCGGCCAGGTCATCGGACGAGCCACCAAGGTGCGCAAGGCCCGAGACGTCATCTACGACCTCGTCGAGGAGTACGTCGAAGCCGTCGACCGCCTGGCGGCCACCGCCAAGGTCTGACCTGGGGGTCGACCGCCAGATCCAGGCCAACCCGCCGTTTTCCCACGGGTGCCGGAAGCGCCGGCGCACAGGAGCACGGGTCCCAGGGGGCCTCTATGACAGGCACAGTTGCGGACACCCCACGTTCGGGGCCGACCGCGCCCGCACGCCCCGCGGCCCAACACAACGGCGCGCTCGACCCCCACGTGGCGGTCCACGAACCAACCGACGACTGGCAGACGCGCCTGTGGCGCGACCTGGCCCGTCGCCCCCGGCGTTCACTGGCCATTGCGCTGCTGGTCGCCGTGGTCGTCGGTGTGCTGAGCGGCATCCTGGCCGCACGCGGCGCCATCACCTACTCGAGCGAAGCCGCGATGCTCATCGACGACCCCTACAGCCTGGCCACCGCGGCTGACGAGGGACAG
>DATGGF010000281.1:0-2954 GCA_035308625.1 Acidimicrobiales bacterium
GGGCGCACCCGACAGCACCTCGACCGCCTCGGCGGGCGGCAGGTCGCGCGCGAACGTCAGGTTGAGGGTCATCGAGTGGCCGCAGAACACCGGCACCCGCACGCACGTGCACACGACGGGGAGGCCCGGGATCCCGAGGATCTTGCGGCTCTCGTTGCGCCACTTCTGCTCCTCGTCGGTCTCGCCGCTGCCGTCGTCGACGTAGCGGCCGGCGAACGGCAGCACGTTGAAGGCGACCGTCGCCGCGAACTTCGAGGGCGGGGGGAACGACACCGCCTGGCCGTCGAAGGTCAGCGACGCCGCCTTGTCGGCCACGGCGCGCACCTGGCTGTCGAGCTCCTCCACCCCGGCGAGGCCGGCGCCCGAGACCGCCTGGTACGTCGACGCGGTCACCGACCGCAACCCGGCGGCGCGGTGCAGCGGGGCGAGTACGGGCATCGCCACCATGGTCGTGCAGTTGGGGTTGGCCACGATCCCCTTGCGGATGTCGGCGAGGGCCTCCGGGTTGACCTCGGTGACCACTAGGGGCACGTCCGGGTCCATCCGCCACGCGCTGGAGTTGTCGATGACGACGGCGCCCGCGGCGGCGACGCGCGGCGCCTGCGGGCGCGAGTTGACGGCCCCGTTGCTGAACAGGGCCAGGTCGAGCCCGGTGAAGTCGGTGGTGTCGGCGCCGGAGTCCTCGACCGGCACCTCGGCCCCGCGCCAGGGCAGGGTCAGGCCCACCGACCTCGCCGACGCGAAGAACCGCAGCTCCCGCACGGGGAACCGGCGTTCCTCGAGGAGGGTGCGCATCACGGTGCCCACCTGGCCGGTGGCGCCGAACACGCCGACCCGGACGCCGTCCTCGGCCATCACAGCACCGTGACCGGGTAGGCGCCGAGGCCGAAGGCGGTGTGCAGGGCGACCACGGCGTCCTCGACACGCTCGGCGCGGACCACGCACGAGACGCGGATCGCCGACGTGGAGATCATCTCGATGTTGATCTCGTCCTTGGCGAGCACCTCGAACATGGTGGCGGCGACGCCCGGGTTGGACTTCATGCCGGCGCCGATGAGCGACACCTTGGCGATCCCGGTGTCCTGCAGCACCTCCGCGCCGCCGAGGTGCGACGTCTGGTCCCGGCACACCTCCACCCCGGTGGCGAGGTCGGCCTTCGGGATGGTGAAGGAGATGTCGGTGGTCCCGTCGAGCGCCGAGTTCTGCACGATCATGTCGACGTTGACGTTGCGGTCGGCCAGCGACCGGAACAGGGCGGCGGCCACCCCGGGGTGGTCGGGCATCCGGGTCACCGTGAGCTTGGCCTCCGATGCGTCGTGGACCACCGCGGAGATGATCGCCTGTTCCATGGTGTTGCCCTCCTCGTAGATCCACGTGCCCGGCTCCCAGGTGAAGCTGGAGCGCACGTGGAGGCGCACCCCGTGGGTGCGGGCGAACTCGACGGCACGCATCTCTGGCTTCGGGCACCCGCACGCGCACATCTCGAGCATCTCGTCGAAGCTGACCGCCGGCAGCCGGCGCGCCCCGCCCACCACACGGGGGTCGGCGGTGAACACGCCCGGCACGTCCGTGTACAGCTCGCACGTGTCGGCACCGAGGGCGTGGGCCAGGGCGACGGCGGTCGTGTCCGACCCGCCCCGACCCAGGAACGTGATGTCATGCTCGGTCGACACCCCCTGGGCCCCCCCGACCACCGGGGTCACGCCGTCGGCCAGCGCGGCGCGGAGGCGGTCGACCCGCATGTCGACGATCCGCGCCTTGGTATGGGTGGTATCGGTGAGGATGCCGGCCTGGCTGCCGGTGAACGACGCCGCCTGGCACCCGAGGTCGGCCAGCGCCATGGACACCAACGCCATCGCCTTGCGCTCCCCGGCGGTGATCAGCATGTCCATCTCCCGGCCGGGCCGGGTCCCGGACACCAGGCCGGCGAGGTGCAGGAGCTCGTCGGTCTCCTTGCCCATCGCAGAGATCACCGCGACGACGTCGTCGCCGCGCCGGCGGGTCCTGGCGATGTGGTCGGCGACCGCCCTGATCCGGTCGGGGTCAGCGACGGACGTGCCACCGAACTTCTGCACGACGAGGGGCACCGAGGCAGGGTACCAGCGGCCTCCCGGGCCGCCGCCGGCACTTACCGCGGCGCATGGAAGCCCGACCGCACGCTCCGGTACCGTGACCGCCCGTGCCCACCGACAAGCGCCAACGCCAGCGCGCCAACGCGCAGGCCAAAGCGGCGGCGGCCCGGGTGGCGGCGAAGCGCCGCGCCAACCGCCGCCGGGCGATCGCCGGCGGCCTGGCGGTCATCGTCATCGTGGGCATCGTCGCCTTCCTCATCGGGACGTCGACCGGCAGCAAGAAGGCCGCGTCCACGTCGACGACCGTCACCGCCGCCCCGACCACCGCGGTCCCGCCCACGACGGCCGTGCCCTTGGCGTGCCCGAAGGCGGACGGGTCATCGCCGAAGACGCAGAAGTTCCCCGCCCCGCCCCCCGTCTGCATCGACGCGACCAAGACGTACACGGCGACGATGACGACCGACGTCGGGACGATGCAGATCGCGCTCGACGCCAAGACGGCGCCGAAGACGGTCAACAACTTCGTCTACCTCGCCCTCTACCACTACTACGACGGCACCGTGTTCCACCGGGTCATCCCCGGCTTCGTCGACCAGGGCGGTGACCCCACGGGGACGGGCACCGGCGGGCCCGGGTACACGTTCGCCGACGAGCTGCCCAAAGCGGGCGCGTACAAGATCGGCTCGCTCGCCATGGCCAACTCCGGCCCCAACACCAACGGGAGCCAGTTCTTCATCGTCTACAAGAACACGAACCTGCCACCCAGCTATACGCCCTTCGGGACGGTCGTCAGCGGGTTGGGAATCGTCCAGAATGTGGCCAAGGCAGGCTCTGACAACTCCAATGGCCAAGGCGACGGCCACCCGAAGGAAAAAGTCGAAA
>DATGGF010000282.1:0-8167 GCA_035308625.1 Acidimicrobiales bacterium
GTGGGGGACAATCAGGCCCGCATCGTGCTCGCCCTGCGCACCGCGCTGGCCCGGAGCGACGGAGTCATCGTGTGCGGCGGGCTCGGGCCGACCCACGACGACATCACCCGCGAGGCCATCGCCGAGGTGATGCACGTGGCGCTGGTGCGTGACGAGGCCATCGTGGCCCGCATCGCCGAGCTCTTCTCGTCTCGGGGCCGGGCCATGACCGAGAGCAACGCCCGCCAAGCCGACGTGCCCGCCGGCGCTTCCATCATCGAGCAGAAACTCGGAACCGCGCCGGGCCTCGTTTGCCCTGTCGGCAACAAGGTGATCTACGCCGTGCCCGGTGTTCCCTACGAGATGATTGAGATGTTCACGCGGGCGATCCTGCCCGACCTCCGGCGGCGCACGGCGGACAGCGGTGACACCGCCGTCATCGCCAGCCGGGTGGTGCGCACGTGGGGCATGAGCGAGTCGGGGCTGGGCGAAGTGCTGGCGCCGCGCATCGAGGCGCTCGACGCCGGCGGTGGCAACCCGACGATCGCCTTGCTGGCCAGCGGCATCGAGGGGATCAAGGTCCGCATCACGGTCAAGGCTCCCGACGACGCGGCGGCGGCGGCCGCGCTCGACGCCGAAGAGGCCCACGTCCGCCTGCTCGTGGGCGACACGGCCTTCGGTCGCGACGACGAGAACATGGAGATGGCGGTGGCCAAGTTGTTGACCGAGCGGTCGCTGTCTCTCGGGGTGGCCGAGTCGCTCACCGGCGGCCTGGTGGCCGCTCGGTTGGTGAACGTGCCCGGCGCCAGCACGTGGATGCGCGGTTCGGTGGTGGCATACGCCTCGGACGTGAAGTTCTCGGTGCTAGGGGTGCCCGAGGGCCCGGTGGTGAGCGAGGACGCGGCCCGGGCCATGGCCGCCGGGGCGCGGCGGGTGCTCGGCGCCGAGGTGGGGCTGGCCGTGACCGGCGTGGCCGGCCCCGACCCCCAGGAGGGCCGCCCGGCAGGCACCGTCGTCGTCGGCCTGGCCGTGGGCGAAGAGCCGCCGGAGGCGCTCGAAGTCCACCTGCCCGGCGACCGCGAACGCGTCCGTCAGTACGCCACCATCACTGCCCTCGACCTGTTGCGCCGCCGCCTGTCGCGCTGAATCGCCGGCGCTTTTCGCCGCTTGATCGCCGGCGCTGCCGCCTGTCGCGTTGAAGCGCCGGCGCTTGTCGCGCAGAGAACGCGACGCGGCCGGTCAGCCGGGGACGGCGCCTAACTGCCGGTAGAGCTCGTGGGTGGGAGCGTCGAAGGCGACCAGGCGGATGAGCTCCACCGAGCTCGCCGCGGCGGACAGCGTCGTCACCGCCACTTCGGCCGCCTGCTCGGGCGGGTAGCCGTAGACGCCGGTCGAGATGGCGGGGAACGCCACCGACTGCACGCCAAGCTCGCCGGCCACCTCGAGCGAGCGGCGGTAGCACGAAGCGAGGACCTCGGCTTCGCCTTGTGTCCCGCCCGACCACATCGGCCCCACCGTGTGGATGATCCACCGGGCCGTAAGCCGGAATCCTGGCGTGACCTTGGCGTCGCCCGGCGCACAGCCGCCCAGCGCGGCGCAGGCCTGGCGCAGCATCTGCTGGCCAGCCGCCCGGTGGATGGCGCCGTCGACGCCACCACCTCCGGCCAGGCGTGAGTTCGCCGCGTTCACGATGGCGTCGACCTGCTCGTCGGTGATGTCGCCGAGCACCGTCTCGAGACGGGGAGCCACCAGTCGATTCTGCCCCAGCCCGCCGCCGACGCGCAGGGAGCCGGTGCCGGCCCGTCGTGGGAGGTCGTGGCACCGGCTCCTTGCGTGTGCAGCACCGGCGTCGGGAGGGAGCGCCGGCCCGCCTCCGTTGGCGGCCTTCCTCGTTTCGCCCCGGCTATGTCGGGCGCCTCCACTGGAGCGCCCACCGGGTGATGGCGATGGAAGTTCCCATTGTCCGGAATGCCGTTTTCATTCGAGTCACCAGTGCCTCCTTTGCGTCGCCCTGGAAGTCACGGTAGGGACCGCCGGTTACCTCCGGGCTTCGGGTCAATGACGAGCACGTGAATTGCCGCCACACTTCGCGGGTGCGCTTGTTCATCGCCGTCGACCCGCCGGAGGAGGTGGTCGACTTGTTGGAAGCCCTACCCCGGCCGGCGATGGCCCAACTGCGTTGGACGTTGCCGGCGCAATGGCACGTGACGTTGCGCTTCCTGGGCGAGGTGGACGATGCCGAGGTCCCTGCATTGGCGGGTGCGCTCGACTCCCTGGCCGGCTGGTTCGGGGAGCCTGGGGAACCGGTCGAAGCCCATCTCGGCCCGGCGGTCGCCTGGTTCACCGGGCGCCGGGTCTTGCAGATGCCGGTCGGGGGCCTCGACGCTCTGGCCGCCGAAGTGGCCGAAGCTACGGCCCCTTGGGGCGATCCGCCCGACCATCCCTTCCGTGGCCACGTGACCCTGGCCCGTGTGCGGGGCCCCAAGCCGGGCCCACCGTCAATGGCCGGAGGGCCGCTGCACGCCTCGTGGGAGGTGACGGAAGTAGTCCTCTACTCCTCGAGGCTGGGGGAGGGCGGTGCTCGCTACGAGGCCGTCCACCGGGTGACGTTGCCCGAGCCTTGAATCAGCCGGCCGCACGGAAGGTCCGGGAGGGGCTCGGCCGGTGACCGAGGGGGGCACAACGGCCCTGGTGGGGCACCCGAGCGTCCGCAACGGTGGGTGGCACGGAGACCTACGTGTCGACTCTTTGCCGCACCGGCGACCACCTGGAGTGCACCCTCCATCCCGTCGTCATCTGCGACTGCCCCTGCCACGAGGCCCGGGAGCTCGAAGGACGCGGACCAGGACACTCAGGACAGCCTGAGGAGTGAGTGCCCCGATCCGCCCCCCCGGATCCGGGCCTGGCGCACGGGCAGTGGCCGCCGGGCCGGATCGGACGCTCTGAAAATGGGCGTCTGATCGAAAGGTAAGCCTGTGCACCGGGTCGCTACACGGGCCGGAAGTCACAAGTTTGTCCACCGGAACCGTGACTACTTGCAATGGGTACTGCAGTCCTAGTGCCGGCCGCGGTGGAGGCCCGTCTCCCACTGGGAACTAGCCGGTTCCAGCTCCGCGGGGATTCGCCGGGTCCGCCGTCGAACAGGTGTTCGTAACTACAGTGGTGTGAGTAGTCCACTGCAGCGAGACATAGTGGTGTCACACCCCCTCCGTAGGGTCCTGCCGATCGGAGCGATGAAGACGCCCCCACACGACACCGAAGCGCAGAGAGGCGACGACAGACATGGAACGTGACAAGGCGCTCGACATGGCCCTGAGCCAGATCGAGAAGCAATTCGGCAAGGGCTCGGTCATGCGGATGGGCGAGAACCTCGAGATGGGGATCGAGTCCATCCCGACGGGGGCCATGGCCCTCGACATGGCCCTCGGCATCGGCGGTCTACCCCGCGGCCGCATCGTGGAGATCTACGGGCCGGAATCGAGTGGGAAGTCGACCCTCGCCATGCACGTCGTGGCCGAGGCCCAGCGCAACGGCGGCATCTGCGCCTACATCGACGCCGAGCACGCGATGGACCCGGTGTACGCCTCGGCCATCGGGGTGAACATCGACGACCTGCTCATCTCGCAGCCCGACACCGGGGAGCAGGCCCTCGAGATCGCCGACATGCTCATCCGTTCCGGCGCCCTCGACGTCATCGTCATCGACTCGGTCGCCGCGCTGACGCCACGGGCGGAGATCGAAGGCGAGATGGGGGACTCACACGTCGGGCTCCAGGCGCGCCTCATGTCGCAGGCCCTGCGCAAGCTCACGGGCACCTTGTCGAAGTCGAAGACGATCGCCGTCTTCATCAACCAGCTGCGGGAAAAGATCGGCGTGATGTACGGCTCGCCTGAGGTCACCCCGGGTGGACGGGCGCTCAAGTTCTACGCATCGATCCGCCTCGATATCCGCCGCATCGAGGCCATCAAAGAAGGCACCGAGGTCGTCGGTAGCCGGACCCGGGTGAAGGTGGTGAAGAACAAGTGCGCCCCACCTTTCCGGCAAGCGGAGTTCGACATCGGCTATGGCAAGGGCATCAGCCGTGAGGGATCGTTGCTCGACGTCGGCGTGGAGCTCGGCCTCATCAAGAAGTCGGGCGCCTGGTTCACCTACGAAGGCGAGCAGCTCGGACAGGGCCGGGAGAAGGTCAAGGAATTCCTGCGCGAGACCCCCGAGCTCACCGTCGAGATCAACGAGCGCATCCGGTCGCAGCTGGCCGAGAAGCTCCAGCCGGCCGAGAAGCTTCAGCCGGCCGAGGTGGCGGCCGGTGCGGGCGACCCTGACGACGAGCCGATCAGCCTGGACTGACCCACACCCACAACCGGGCGGTCCGCGCGGGCCGGGTCACATTCCCCTCGTGACCCGGCCCGTCCGCGTCCGCACCGCCGAAGTAGCCTTCGCACCATGGCCAGGATCTCTTTTCCCGAGCGGGGCTTCGGTGAGCACGTGGACTGGGCGCTCTTGCGACCGTCCATGGCCGCCGGCATGGGCAAGTTGTCGGAAGCCGTCTACGGCAACACCCAGCTGTCGGTGCGCGAGCGTGAAGCGGCGAGGTGGACCATCGCCCTCATCAATGACTGCGCCGTGTGTCGCGACACCCGGGCTCGCAACGGCGCCGAGGCGGGCGCCGACGAGGGCTTCTACGCCGAAGTCACCGACTGGCGTTCGAGCACGGAGTTGAGCGACCGCGAGAAGCTGGCCGCCGAGTTCGCCTGGCGTTTCGCCGTCGACCATCAGGCCATGGACGACGACCTGTGGGCCCGGCTCCGCGCCGCCTACGCGGATGAGGAGCTGGCCGACCTCACCATCTGCTGCGGCGCCTTCCTCGGGCTCGGAAGGACGCTGGCCGTGATCGGCGTGCCCGCACCCGACGAGCGCATTCTGGTCTGACCCGCCTCGGCGGCGGGGCAAGGCGGGAAGGTCGACCGCCGGCGAGCGAGGCCGGCTCGGCCAGGCAAATGCGTCAGTGGCTGCTCACGCCGACCGCGGACGGCACCAGCTCCACCCACGTGAGCCCCGGCTTGAGCGGGATGGTGGTGCCGTTGGAGGCGACGAGCATGGTGGGTGCCGAGGTGGCGGCTCGTTGCCAGGTCCCTGAGATCTCCTCGCCGTCGCGCAGTACCAGCAAGGGGCCCGAACCAGTCAGGCGAGCCTGGACCTCGAGCCCGCCCTGCGCGTTCTCCACCCATGGTCCGTAGCTGACCTGCACCGTCTGCACGACCACGTTGGCCGCGGCGATCTGGGCGCCGGTGGCCACCGTGGCCGGTGTGCCGCTGTAGGACAGCAGCCACTTCTTCGACGGCGCGTCCCAGTTCCAGGTCACGTCGTTGGTGGGGGCGAAGGGGATGTGGATCGACGACAGCGGCGTGCCCGCCGGCGGCGTGTCGGCGTAGGTGAACAGCGGCGCCGGCTGGGTGGTGTCGCCCGCGTCGAGTCCCCACCCGGCGGCGGCCGAGAAGTAGGTGTTGTACGGGGCGTAGCGTCCCGGCGGGTGCTGGATGACCGACCCGTGGTACCCGAGGTCGAGATTCACGTCGTCAGCCGCCGAGATGATCGACAACACGGGGCCGATCCCGCCCACGTGGAAGAAGAGCGGGTGCGACAGCTCGTCCACGATCTGAGCGTCGATGGCCCGGGCCGAGCGCACCGGTCCGATGAGCGGCGGGCTCTGGCACTGGAACACGGCGACCAGCCGGGTGATCCCGCCCTCCACGGGCTCCTCGAACACCACGTCGGCCTGTTCGAGACCCGACTGGGGGCGCGCCGCGGGGTAGTTGTCGATCTTCACCGCCAGCGCCGGTCGCGGGGGCACCCCGCCAGCCCCGGAGGGCACACCGCTGAGCGGACAGGCGGGGCCAGCGACCGCCGTGGTGGTCGGCGCCGCCGTGGTCGTCGTGGTGGGGGCGGGCGAGTTGCCGCCCCGCATGACCAACACGGCCACGATCCCCCCGGCGACGACCACGGCCGCCACCCCGGAGATGAGCCACACCCGGGCGACGCCCGACACGCGGGCTGCGCCGTCGGCGGAGCGACGGGAGCTCCGGGCGTGGCGGGGACCACCCGAGCTCCGGGCGCGAGCGGCGGACGAGGCACGACGGGCGATCTGTCGAGGATACCGGTGCCCGCCTGCGGATCCGTGCACCCTCCGGGGTCGACGAGCCGCTCCTTGTCGGCATCATCCGGCCCCGAGCCGTTGCCGTTGGACGCGACGTCACCCGGCCGGGAGCCGCCGGCCGACCGCGTGTAGCGTCGCCGCCCGTGCCCGGGCCCCGTGACCTGCCACCTTGGGCGCGGCGGCTGGCCGCCACGGCCATCGACACCGCCTGGCGCTGGGTCACCGAGCTCGGCGCGGTCGGGCCCGACGACCCGAGGGCCAAGCGCTTCGGCGCCTTCGGGGAGGGGAGCCTGCTGTGCTTCCCTACCGGGGCCATCTACAACGAGCGCTGGATCCGCATCGGCCGCGGCACCATCGTGGGACCAAACGTCTCGATCACGGCCGGCATGGCGCCGGGACAGCAGATGGTGACCGACCCGGTGGTCGAGATCGGCGACCGCACCTTGATCGGCCGGGGGAGCCACGTCGTCGGCCACTTCTCCATCCGCATCGGCGACGACATCCAGACGGGCCCCTACGTCTACATCACTGACCAGAACCACGTGTACGAGGATCCCGACGTGCCGGTCGGGCGCCAGTGGCCGGTCGAGCGGGCTGTCGAGATCGGCTCGGGGAGCTGGTTGGGCACCGGGGTCGTGGTCCTTCCCGGGGCCAAGATCGGCCGGAACGCGGTCATCGGAGCCGGGTCGGTGGTGACCGGCGAGGTCCCCGACCACAGCGTGGCTGTGGGCGTCCCGGCACGGGTGGTGAAAAAGTTCGTGCCCGGACAAGGCTGGACACCCGTCTAGGGCCGCTTGAGCAGGGCAAAGTCCGCGAAATCCACAGGCTGTAGCGGCAAAAACCGCTCTGGCGCGAACGGGTGGTTGCCGATACATTCGCATGGACACCATGGAAAACACCCGACCCCGCACCTGGCGGGAGGTCGACGGAGCCGGGGTGGAAGATGGTGAAGGTGACCCGGGCGGCGGGGACACTCTCCACCTGCCGTCACCTCGTGCTGTCCTCCGACACGCCCTTCCCGGGCTCATCGAGAGCACCATTGGGCCCGGCGCCCTCTTCTACCTGGTCCTCGTCACCGCCGGATTCCACGGCGCCGTGCTGGCCGCGCTGGGCTGGTCCTACCTCGCCGCCGCCCGCCGCCTGTACCGCCGCGAGCGCCTTTCGGGTCTCCTCGTCCTCGGCATCGTGCTGGTCTCGCTGCGCACGATCGTGACCTTCCTGTCGGGCAGCACCTTCCTCTACTTCATCCAGCCCACCGCCGGGACGTTCCTCGTCGGCATCATCTTCCTCGTCACCGGCGTGGCCGGCCGGCCCATGGTGGAGCGCCTGGCCTACGACTTCTGCCCGCTCGACCCGGAGCTCATGAAGCGGAGCTTCCTGCGCAAGTTCTTCCTCCGCGTATCCATGCTGTGGGCAGTGGTGCTCACCACCAACGCGGCCTTCGTCCTGATGCTCCTGCTGCGCTCGTCGGTGCAAGCCTTCGTGGTGGAGAAGACGGTCGTCTCGACCGTGCTCACCATCGGGGGCATCGTGCTCTCGGTGACATGGTTCGTCCGGGCCATGCGCCAGCACGGGATCGCCGTTCGCTTCAGTGGTGCGCTCCAGCACATGGCCGCCGCGGCTGTGCCCGCTTTGGTGCCCGTGCCGGTGGCGGGCGCCGCCCCGGTGGTTGTCGTCGACGCCTCGACGCTCGACTGAGCCCGCCTTCGCCGCCGCCGGCGGCCTGAGATCCCTGGCTGTCCTCGCGCCGGCATTGGCCGCGGGCGCCTGCCAGCAGGGGGGAGGCAGCGTGTACCGTCCCGTCAGGGCGGGCACGACGACGGTCAGCCCGGGCCGGGGAGGTCACGTCGCAGATGGACAGGGCTGCCAGCGAGGCGAGCGGCCGGCCGGGTCCCGTGGCCCTGGCGGGGAGCGGCGAGTTCCTGCCGGTGATGGAGCCGGTGGACCGCGCCCTGCTCGCAGGCCGCCCCCAGCGGGCCGCGTTCCTTCCGACGGCGGCCGCGCTCGAAGGCGATGAGCGCACGGCCTATTGGC
>DATGGF010000283.1:0-2451 GCA_035308625.1 Acidimicrobiales bacterium
CCCCGCGGTGCGCAGCAGGCCGAACGCAGCGCCCCTGTCATCGAGGACGACGGCGAAGCGGCCCCCGGGGAAGTCCATCGGGCCGGCCACCACCGTGCCACCGAGCTCGCCGACCTTTCGTGCCGACGCGTCGACGTCGTCGACCCCGAAGTACGTCAGCCAGTGCGAGGGCACCTCGGCTGGCACCTGGGGCGGCATGGACATCATCCCGCCGACGGCCTGCGGGCCGAGGTGGAACTCGTGGTAGGTCATCTCCCCTTCGTGGCTCTCGACCGCCCAACCGAACACGGCTGGGTAGAACCGCTTCGCCGCGTCGACGTCGCGTGAGTTCAGCTCCACCCACGACATGGCGCCGGTCTCCCGGAGGAGGCCCGTCCCCGGGTGCGCGCCTGGTTGCCAGACCGAGAAGAAAGCGCCGTCTGGGCCCTTGAACACCGCCATGTGCCCGACGCCCATGACATCCATCGGTTCCAGGATGACCTCGCCGCCGTTCTCCTTCACCTTTCTGGCTGCTGCGGCGGCATCGGTGACGGCGAAGTACACGGACCAGGTCGGAGGGCCCGGGTTCTGCTGCGGCCCGTAGCCAGCGATGAGCTTGCCTCCCTGGGTAAAGAAGCCGTAACCCCCCGTCTGCTCGACCGGGCCCGCGTCCTGGGGCGCCCACCCGAACAACGCGCCGTAAAAGCGCTTGGCGGCGTTGATGTCCGTGCCGATGTCGGCCCAGGACGCGGTCCCGGGCTGGTGCTGCTCGACTGCCACCATGGCGGCCTCCCGTTGCCTCGAGGGATCATCGGCGACGCTACACCCCGCCCAGCGAGTACTGGGGAGCACGGTCTCGCGTCGTCATGGGGTCAATAAGGTGCGCGGGCCCTCCGTCTCGCCGGACGCCAGATGCGACCGTCGGAGGCGTGGGCCCGAGGACCGCTCGGCCCGCGCCCATGTCGTCACGGCCGCAGGACGTGCAGCTCCACCCCCGACGGCTGCGACTGCGATCGGACCACGCGCTGCGTCGCCGGGCGGTAGTCGTCCGCCGTCGCCGTGGGGATGTTCACGAAGGTCTGCGGGTTGCGGTCCATGAGGGGGAACCAGCTGGTCTGCACGTGCACCATGGCCCGGTGGCCACGACGGAAGACGTGGTTGACGTCAGGCATCACGAAGCTCACCGCTTCGACGATCCCGGGCGCGAACGGCTCCGGCTGCTCGAAGCTGTTCCGGAACTTCCCACGGAGGGGCCAGCCGCGCACGAGCTGCTGGTACCCCGCGAGGGTCGCGACCGGCGGCGGCCCGACGTCGTTGCCACTGCCCGGGCCGCTGTCGGCGGCCTGGCTCCGGTCGGGCGGATAGACGTCGATCAACTTCACCACCCAGTCCGAGTCCGTGCCGGTCGTCGACACGAACAGCCGTGGCGACACGGGACCGCACACCACGAGGTCCTCTTCCAGGGGCTCGGTCATATAGACCAGCACGTCCGGTCGGGTCGCGGCGAAGCGCTGGTCCGACACCATGTACTCGTCGGGGATCGTGAGCGCCGTGTACCCCACCGCCGGCACCGGCTTCGCCGGGTCGCTCACCCAGGAATCGCCGGCGTCCGCCTCGGTGGGGGGTTCGAACGCGAGCCCACCGCCCTGGCGGAAGTAGAGCACCTCCGGCGTCGCTTCGGGCGGGGGCCAGGCGGGGTAGCGGCGCCAGACGTTGGTCCCGGTCTCGAACACGTGCGCGCCGGCAGGCGGCGGATCGCCCCTGTCCTTGAGGTGGAACTCGAAGAACGGCACGACGACGCGCTCGCGGTAGTACCTCGCCGTGTCGGAGGCGAAGTCGACGTTCCCCAGCCGCCGTCCGTCGTAGCGCGCCCAGCCGCCGTGCACCCACGGCCCCATGACCAGGCCGTTGCTGGCGCTCGGGTTGTTCGCCCCGATCTCGCGGTAGACACGCAGCGGCCCCGTGAGGTCCTCGGCGTCGAACCAGCCGCCGACCGTCAGCACAGCACAGCGGATGTTCGCCAGGTGGCGCCAGATCGCCCGCGACTGCCAGTACGCGTCGTAGGTGGGATGGGCGATGGTCTCGTCCCAGATGGCGTTCGGGGCCGGGAGCCGCGCCGTGACAGCCGAGAGGGTCCCCAGCCTGATGAAGAACTCGTAGCAGTCGGAGGTGCCGTAGTCGAAGGGGACGGTCGCCCTGGGCGGCGCGCCCGCCTCCGGTCGGAAGCCGGTCGCGCCCTCGAAGTTCTTCGCGAGCTGGAACGCACCGTTGTGGTACCAGTCGTCGCCGAGGAAGAGATCGGCCACGGGTGCCTGCGGCGATGCCGCCTTGATCGCCGGATGGGTGTCGATGATCCCGGCGATCGTGAAGAAGCCGTCGTACGAGACCCCCCCAGATCCCAACGCGGCCGTTGTGGTTGGGGATGTGGTGCAACAGCCACTCGACGGTGTCGTACGTGTCGGTGCTCTCGTC
>DATGGF010000284.1:0-2889 GCA_035308625.1 Acidimicrobiales bacterium
ACGGTGCTGCTCGGCTTCACGATCGCCGGCTACAACCTCGACCGGATTCGTAGTTTCCGTGCCAAGCACCGCGCGGCTGAGGCCGACAAGCCCAAGCAGCCCAGGCGCCGGCGGGGCACGTGGGCCGACGTCGTCGAGCCCAAGCCGACGGTGGACGGGACCGAGAGCCCGCCCGACTGACCCGAACGACTCCGACGCAAGAAGGCCCCGCGCACCGGGGCCGCTTCAACGCGTCCCACCACGCATCAATGAGCGCAAACGACGAACCGCCGGCCCGGAGGCCGGCGGTCCTGCGTTCCACGAGGTGGCTGGGGACCCTCCAATGGGCCCAGCCACCTCCAACGGGGGATTTCGGGATGTCTACCGATCGTCTATTGAGAACATCCCCCCTTGGAGGTGGCGGGACTCGAACCCGCGTCCTCTAGTCCCTCGATGGAGCTTCTCCGAGCGCAGCCGGTGAAAGGTCTCGGGCCCTCCTCCTCCACCGGCAGAAGGTGGAGGGCCCCAGTCAGCGTTCGATGTCCCCTTGGGCCCGCCGACCGAACCCTTCAGGTGAGCCCCGCTAGATGACGCCCCCGACCGGCCCGCGGGGCCGGGGCCGGGGGAACGTCGCTACGTGTTAGGCAGCGAGTGCGAGCGAATCGTGCTCGGCATTTGTTTTTGGTTCCGGCTCTTTAACGTGGCTCCGGAGACCACGGCTCGCTTCCTCCACCTCAGTGACCAAAGTCGAAGCCAGTCACCCCCGTGGGTTGCCCACCATCTTACTCCCGCCCCCTGACGCTGAACGCCCGCTCGGCCTCCCTCCGGGCGTCCCGCTCGGCCAGGGCGTGGCGCTTGTCGTAGGTCTTGCGCCCCCGCGCCAGGGCCAGCGACACCTTGGCCCGGCCCTCCCGGAAGTACAGCGACAGCGGCACGATGGTGAGCCCATCTCGGGCCACCCGGTCGCCCAGCTCGACGATCTGGCGCTTGTGGAGCAGCAGCCGCCGCCGGCGTTCGGGGTCGTGGGCGCCGAACCCGCTGGCGAACGCCCACGGCGGGATGTGCATGGCCATCAGCCACATCTCTCCGCCCTCCACCCGCGCGTAGGCGTCGCGCAGCTGGGCCTTGCCCTCCCGCAGGCTCTTGACCTCCGATCCCACCAGCTCGATGCCAGCTTCCACGGTCTCGAGGATCTCGTAGTCGTGCCGGGCCCTGCGGTTGGACGCGACGATCTTCCGGCCGTCGTCGGCGGTCGCGGGCCGTGCCGCCCGGCGGGTGGGACCCTTCGCCATGGGCGGACAACGGTACCGGTTACGTTCTCCGCCCGATGCTCCGGATCAGCGCCGGCGCGCACGCCGAGATGGTGGCTCATTGCTGGTCCGGCCTGCCCCTGGAGGCGTGCGGCCTGCTGGCGGGCACCGGCGACGATGCCACCCGCTGCTACCCGACCCGCAACGTCGCTGAGTCGGCGGTGGTCTACACCGTCGACCCGAAGGGGTTCCTGCTCGCCGACCGGGACGCCGAGGCCAGCGGGCTCACCATCCTGGGCGTGTTCCACTCCCACACCCACACCGCGGCGTACCCGAGCCCGACCGACGTCGCCCAGGCCCCCGACCCCGGCTGGCACTACGTCCTCGTCAGCCTGGCGGACCAGGCACCGGCGGTCCGGTCCTACCGGATCGTGGAAGGGAACATCACGGAGGAGCCGGTCGTTCTCGTCCAGTAGATTGTGGAGTAGTTCAGTCGGGAATTGGAGGTCCGGTGCCGGTCGACGTGCGCATTCCCACCATGCTCCGGGCCCACACCGGCGGCGCCGCGACGGTGACGGTCGAGGGAGCGACCGTCCGTGACGTGCTCGAGCAGCTGGTCGCCGCCCACCCGGCGTTGGCGGGACAGATCGTCACCCCGGAGGGGGGGCTGCACCGGTTCGTCAACGTGTACCTGAACGACGACGACATCAGGTACCTCGACAAGCTCGACACCAAGGTGGGGGAGGGCGACACGGTCTCGATCCTCCCGGCCGTCGCCGGGGGGTCGTAGGTGGCGGGGTTCGCGAGCGCCGCCGGGAGGCCGTAGGTGGCGGTGTACGCCAGCATCCTCGACCTGATCGGCAACACGCCGATGGTCGACGTCTCGGCACTGAGCCCCAATCCCCGGGCGCGCATCCTGCTCAAGCTCGAGGGGCAGAACCCGGGCGGCTCCGTCAAGGACCGTGCCGCCAAGTGGATGATCGAGGAGGCCGAGAAGGACGGGTCCTTGCGCCCGGGCCAGGTCATCCTCGAGTCGTCGTCCGGCAACACCGGCATCGGCCTGGCGATGATCGCCCGCGTCAAGGGCTACCCGTTCAAGGTGGTCCTGCCCGACAACGTGTCCGTCGAGCGCCGCCAGGGCCTCGAGGTGTGGGGCGCCGAGATCATCCCGTCCGACGCCGCCGGCGGCTCCAACGGCGCCATGCGCAAGGCCCAGCAGCTGGCCGCCGGGCACCCGGACTGGTGGTTCCCGTACCAGTACGGCAACCCCGCCAACCCCAAGGCCCACTACGAGGGCACCGGGCCCGAGATCTGGCGGGACTGCCCCGAGGTCACCCACTTCGTGGCGGGCCTCGGGACGTCGGGAACGCTGATGGGCGTCGGCCGCTTCCTCAAGGAGCGCAACCCGTCCGTGCAGGTGTGGGCGGTCGAGCCCCCGGTCGGCGAGATGGTCGACGGGTTGAAGAACTTCGACGAGGGGTTCGTGCCCCCGATCTTCATCGAGTCCGACGGCTACGAGCTCCTCGACCGCAAGAAGGTGGTCGGGCCGCGCGAGTCCGTCGAGTGGACGCGCCGCCTGATCGACGTCGGCGTGTTCGCCGGCATCTCGACGGGTGCAGCGGTGGCGGGCGCGGTGAAGTGCGCGGCCGAGGTCGACACC
>DATGGF010000285.1:0-2011 GCA_035308625.1 Acidimicrobiales bacterium
GGGCTCTGGGGAAACGGCGCGACGAGATCGCCCTCGCCACCAAATTCGGTATGCCCGTCGATGCCGATCGGCAAGGGGCGAAGCCCACGTACGTGCGGCAAGCGCTGGAAGACAGCTTGAGGCGCCTGGCCACGGACCGCATCGATCTGTACCAGCTGCACCAGCCCGATCCCCACACGCCCATCGCCGACACGCTGGCCGCATTGGACGAACAGGTGCGAGCGGGCAAAGTGCGCGAGATCGGCTGTTCGAATTTCTCGGCGGCTCAGCTACGCGAGGCACTCGATGCCGTGGCGCAGGGAGCGGCCCGCTTCGTCAGCGTGCAGAACGAGTACAGCATCTTGCACCGCCGGCCCGAAGACGAGGTCCTGGCCGAGTGCGACCGCTCGGGGTTGGTATTCATCCCCTACTTCCCACTGGCCCGGGGACTGCTCACCGGCAAGTACCGCGCCGGCCAGGCGCCACCGGCAGGGACGAGGCTGGCCGGGATCGACGCCGATCAGTACGGCCGCATCGCCTCGGACGACAACCTGCAAGCCGTGGAGCAACTCGCCGCCCTGGCCGAGGGGAACGGGCGCAGTGTGGTCGAGCTCGCCATTGCCTGGTTGGCCCTTCGCCGGCCGGTGGCCTCGGTGATCGCGGGGGCCACGTCGCCGGCGCAGGTGGCGGCTAACGCCGCGGCGGCCGACTGGGTCTTGAGCGACGCCGTGCTGGCCGAGGTCGATGCCATCGTTCCACCGCGAGCGGTGCGCGTCTGAGCCCGGCGTCAAACGGGAGCCGAACGCGGTCGTGCCCCGGGGCGGACCCCCGGGGCACGACAACCCAGACGCTGAGTTCACCCGCAGTTCTCGACGAACCTTCGTTCAGCTGTCGCCAAGAGCAGCGAGGACTGCGGCTCAGGCCGCCTCGGCCAGGGCCGGGTTCGCCTCGAACGAGAGCTCGATGCGCACCTTGTTGCCGACCAGCATGCCGCCGGTCTCGAGCACCTGGTTGAAGCTCACTCCATAGTCGTCGCGGTCGATCTCTGTGCTGGCGCTGAACCCGATGGCGGCGGTTCCCCAGGGGCTCGTGTTGGCGCCCTCGAACTCGCCATCGAGCACGACGGGTCGGGTCACGCCGTGGAGGGTGAGTTCACCGGTGAGCTCGAAACGGTTGTCGGACGTCAGTTTCAGGGCCGTGCTGCGGAAGGTGATCGTCGGGTAGCTGTCCACGTCGAAGAAGTCGGCGCTCCGCAGGTGCTCGTCGCGCGCCGGCTCCTTGGTGGAGACACTGGCGGGGTCGATCGTCACCTCGACATGCGACTCCTCGGGTACCTCGGCGATCGTCACCGTGCCGGACACGTCCTCGAAGCGCCCCCGCACCTTCGAGATCATGAGGTGCCGGGCCACGAATTCCACCGTGGTGTGGGCCGAGTCGATCTGGTAGACGCCGGCGGCCGGGATGGTCCGGCCCTTGTATTCCCGGGTGAGGGGTGAAGCCTGGGTGGTGGTCATGGGATCCTCCTTGGCGATTCCGCTCGCAGGTTCCTTGTACCCACAAGCTTGTGTTAGCAATCTTTATACCGTCGACCTTTGCGGTGTCAACTACTTTTCGCAACACCGCCGTGACCAGGGACATTCCCCGCCCGCCCCGGCAGGGAGAAGCCGGAAGGGCCAGCCCAGGGCGGCCTGGGGCGCGGACAGGGCCCTGAATCGACGTGGGCGCGGGCGCGAGGACGCGCCACCACCCGCAGCCGGGACAGGGGAAACCCAAGGGCTGCGCCACCCAGGCGCGGCAAGGGCCGGCGTCCGCCGGAGCAGAGAGACGGCGGCGCTAGGAAGCGGCGGCTGACCGAGCCCGGTGCAGGGTCCGGCGGCCGAAATCCTCGGCCGGGACCGGCCGGGAGAAGAGGTAGCCCTGGGCGTAGTCGCAGCCCAGTTCCTTGAGCTGGGCCAGTTGCTCGTCCGTCTCGACGCCTTCGGCCACCACTTCGAGATCGAGGGAGCGGGCCAAACCGAGCACGGCCGAGACG
>DATGGF010000286.1:0-4935 GCA_035308625.1 Acidimicrobiales bacterium
CGAACAGTGCTGCGGCGTTGGCGCCGAAAATGGCAGCCCTGATGTCGTCGGTGAGCGCTGGGTAGCCAAAGCGGTCCTGGTACTCGGCGGTGATCTGAAAGGCGCGCATGGCCATGATCTGCGGCTGCGGGCTGCCGTACCAGATGGCGTCTGTCCCCCACAGCACCCGCTTGTCACCGACGCGCTTCAGTAACTTGCCCACCGCGTGCGCCGCCTGGTCGGGCTGGGTAAGCAGCTGACGCCACAAGGTCGCCAGGTCGACCCATACGTTGTCGTTGGGCGGGACGCCATGGCGGTCCAGAGCAACAAGCAGCGTGTCGATCCCCACCGTGGCGGCCGGATCGTAGGGGCCCTCCACATGCGATGGGTCCCAGGCGGCGTGATAGATGACGAAGTGCATGTCTGGGAACTGCCGCGATACGGCGACCACATCGTCGGGATGGTTGAAGGCCGGGTCGAAGTGGACGAGGGGGAGTCCCTTGTGCGCCACAAAGACCTTCACGCCAAGGTCGTGGGCGTGCTGGACCGTCGGGAGCCCGATGGCGGGATCGGCCAGCGAATATCCTGGCCCCGACGGGCTCCAAGCGGTGTACACCTTGAACGCGGAGACTTGGCCGGTCGCCGCTGCGCTCGACATCTCGTCGAGCGTGGCGCCGAGAGGGCCGACGTTGGGAGCGATGACGCTCTCCACCAGCAGGCGACTAGCGCCCCCGTGGGCCAGGCCTTCCAGGATGAGCTGGGTGTTCATCGCCTCTGGGAATGGGATCGGCGCAGTGGGAGGCCCGGAGTTCGGTACGTCGGTCAGGATCGCCATGGTCGTATCGCTGGCCAAGAACACGTCGTGGAGGTAGGTGGCTCGGTCCACGCAGTCGAGCCGGGCGTTGTCGGTGCATCCGGCAGGAAGCATGCCGAGGATGAGACCGACCGTGTCATGGGCGTTCTCGGTCCAGGGGCCAGTCGGAATGACGTGATGGGTGTGCGCGTCGATGATGAACTCGGCTTTGGTGGCGAGCGCCTGCTCGCAGGCAGCGGTGTCGAGGGGTGACGGCGCGGCGAAGGTGCCGCCTCGGCTGCGTCGAGAGGTACGTGACGATCGACCTGCGGACGCTGAGCATCCCGCTACCTCGAAGGCCGCGAGTGACGCGGCGATCGCTCCGGCACCCTGCAAGAAGCGGCGGCGGTCCATGCCGAGGCGCCGCGCTGCGTCATCGACCGCTGATCTGATCAGCGCGTTGGTAGCTCGGGCATCCGCGCTCGACGCCGCGGGCACGAATTCGCCGTTTGAGACCGGACCCGCCGGGAGCGGCAGGTGGTCGTCGTCGCGGTCTCGGAGCCTTCGGGAGAATCGACCGACGAGAGCCATGTCTTGGACGTTACGCCCGCTCAGGTCACGGCCGGCCGCAGGTGAGGCCGTGTCAGCCACCGGGCGGCGCCCACACGGACCACCCAACTCGCGCCGGGCCGGTTGGGGGCCACGGTTGTGTGGTATCCGACCCTCAAACCTGGAAGAGCGGTTCGCTAACCGGTAGGCGATGTTGTAGTCGTCGGTGGGGTCGTGGTCGATGCCGGGCAGGGCTCGGTGGTGGTGCTTGGCTCCGTTGTCGTGCTGAGCGGTAGTGACGTTGTCGATACCGAGGTCGAAATCGTCGGGGCCGGTGCCGCCGGCAATGTCGTGGTCGAGGCGGTCGGGATCGGCCTTCCAGTGTCGACCGATGTGCACCCGGCGGGGGGGCTGCCGGCGCCCTGTTGACCGGGCATGAGGACATTGCCGGCACAGCCGAAGTTCGACAGGGTGACGTCGAGGACGACGGTCCCGCCGTCGGAGAAGTGTGTGACGGCCTTGGCTTCGCGGATGAAGCCGGAGCCATCCACCGATACGTCCACGGTGGTGCCGTTGTAGCCCTGCCCGTTGAGCACACCCAGCGCGGCGGAGATCGACGTCGACTCCTCAGTGGTGATGCCCGGTGGGTCGACGAGCTTCGAGGGATCGGTGCTCGTGTGGTATACGGTCACGGGCACGCCGTCCACGCTGGATGTCCCCTCTGAAATTCACACACTCCCGTAGATCAGAGGAAGAACAAGAGGCTCCCCGCGATAAGAGCGAAGAGCGCGGCTGGACCTCGGTAGGTGCCAGTCACTTTGACCATGCTTTGCTCGGCTTTGGCGAGCACCTCGACCGAGTCACTCCCCACCGTGCCTCGGACGATTCCTTGAGAGAGGTCGGACGCAAGGCTCCCGACAACTGAGAAGGCCGTTCCGGCGAACGACCCGGCGACCTTTACCGCCACCGAGCCACGGCCGCCCTCGTTCGTGGCTACAGCCTGCACCGGGCGACCACCTGAGCTGCCGGAGATTGTCGCGGACTGGAACAGGAGCCCCGGTTGGAAGGCAAACGCTCCCGCGAGCGATACCGGACCGACAAGCACGCCTTCGAGCGAGGCGGGGAGGGAGCCCCCCAACTGGCCGAGGGTGACGTTGTTCGACGCATCCCATGTGGCATTGACCGCGTCGCCTGCAAAAGTCCCGTTGGCGCTTCCGTCGCTCCTCGGAAGTTGCGCGCTCACGTCCACGGTCCGACCGGCGAAAGTCCCTGTGAGCCGACTTCTCTCCGAGAACCGCGGGCCGTAGACGAGATTGACGAGGCCATCGTCTTGAGACGCACTCGTACCACCGCTACATGCCGCAGCGAGCAGCCCGGCCAGGCCTCCCCCAGCGAGAAGTACGGCTCGCCTGCCTATGAGCTGTCGTCCGTCGCTCAGTGTCACAGGTGGTTCGTCGGGAAGTCGGGGACGGCGGCAGGTGATGTCCCGATCGGGACGAAGCCTTTGTCGGAATACATGTGGCCCACCAAGCACGTATCATTATTCGGCCATGGACGGGTCGATGGAGGGTTGGTACACCGATCCCTTCGGTGAGCACGAGGCTCTTTGGATGTCACAAGGCGCTCCAACTTAGCTGGTCCAAGACGCAAGCCAGGAGAGCCAAGATCCTGTTCCCGACGGACCATTCCTAGTGGTACCGACCCGCATCCAACCCAAGGCGGTGCCCCAACCCGAACTCCATTGGAAGGCGTACCGACATCCGTTGCTGGGCGTCCTCTCGTCGTGCATGTTTCTTCTTGGCTGTGCGTTCGATTTCACCAAATCGAACGTCCCGCTTGGATTACTTCTGGCTGTCCTGGGTGTTGCCGGTATGGGCGTGGCTTACTACGCGGGCCGGTCCGAAATGTCCCGACGTGGTGGTGACTGAGGGGCGCTTGGGTGGAGGGTGGGCCATCCTGAAAGTGCCGATCCTTCGCTGCTGGTGCGATGGTCCACGCATCCCATAACGCTGTCTTGGCACGATCCTGAGCAATCTCGGGAACCAGAGCTGGCCGGACTTCCTCGCCAAGCCAGACCAACCACCCTTCCCGTGTCGGTCGCCCGCTGGGGCGTCGGCGTCCGGGCGGAGCTGGGTCGTCTCCGACAAGATGTCAGTGTGAACCCGACTGGTGTGACAGTGATCACCGTCCAGGTGCGCGATTTCAACACGGCCACTCAGTGGTACCAAAGTGTTCTAGGCCTTACGGTGCTCTGGGTGGAGCCCGACGAGTTCTGCATGCTCGCCCCTCCAGGTTCCTCGGGACCTGCCCTGGCACTGGCGACAGACCACCCGGATCGAATCCCCGCCTCTCCAGGAGTCGGCTGGACCCCGACGCTGACTGTGGATGACTTCGACGCAACCGTCACCGAGCTACAGAGTCGCGGCGTGACGTTCGATGCCGACGAGGAGGGTGCGGAGGAGGGCTACCGCCTGGTGAGGATTCGAGACCCAGAAGGCAATCCGATCGGTATCACCACCAATCAATAGGTGCTACCCATCCTCGAAGTGCCGCCGATCCTTCGCACCCCGGATAGGGCGCGGACGCTCAGTAAACGCATCGATACGGTTTATCGGGTCGGGTTGGCCACCTGACTGCCTCCCTGGGTCTGATCAGGACGGCCGAACCACCCGGCGATACCACATTGCAGTCTCTCGACATACTCAAGTGGGTCAGAAGGTTCCCGAATAGCATGAACGGATGAGTGCCATTAAGAGTCTCTCCAAGTTGTCGTGGCGGGGTCGCGGGACCGGCGCCATTTGTACAGCAGAAGTTGATCATCCGGTCCGCGGTTACCGGGTCGATAAGAGGAATAAGTCCAATGCCTTCGCGGACTCCGGCACTGTGGATTCGATCCCGACAGTCACAGGCATCACTTTTGACGGAGACACCTACTGGGTCCAACTCTCTGCTGCCCAGGGGTGGCCTCGAACCATTCGAGTGACCCAGCACGACGTCGACGAAGCAAGATTCAGGTCTCGCGCTGGCGACTCAGAGTAGGACCTCGACGAACCCGGCTGGTATGCGGCGAACCTCTGGGAGGTCGACGAGAGCAGCTCGGAGCCGATGATCCAAGCACGAAGGAGGCAGTGCGCCCTTCAGGCCGAGATCGAGCGCAGGAGGCCTTAAGGAAACGGTCTGAATAGCCCCATGCCCCTTGGTTCGATGGCATCCGATAAGTGCCGTGGTGCGCTACCTCGCGGCGGGGCCTGCCCGCCCATAACGCTCTGCCCGAGCGATCCTGAGCGCCCTCGGTACGTCTGACCTGGTCCCTTTCTTTACTCCTCCTGGCAGTTGCGCGCCGTCACGCGAGGCGCCGTCGTTCATGGTGCGCTGACGTCATCGAGTGACTTCGGTTGACTACGCTTGGCGGTGGGGCCGTGACTGGCGCGTCGGGTGGAGCACCACCGGGAAGCCGCCCTGCTGGCCGATGTGGCAGCGACTGCCGTGCGCCTGGGCGATGAGAGGAACTCGTCCAAGGAGGGCGCATGGCCGCATCCGCCGAGCAGACTGCCTTCCGGTCGGCCCTCGATGTCGTGGCGACGGTGGAACCCCGAGTGGCCGCCTGCATCGAG
>DATGGF010000287.1:0-5574 GCA_035308625.1 Acidimicrobiales bacterium
AGGCGCGTCGCGCCGCCGCCCAGGCGCGTACGGCACCCACCACCTGACGCGCGACCGAGCTGGTGCGGCGACGCGCGACCGGAGACCGTTTGGCGACGGGGCGTGGGCGATCGTCGGGCCGCGAATTCTCGTCGCGGCTGACCAGGACGTATCGAAGAATTTCCTGGTGAAACACGCGCGTTTTCGCTTGACGCCGTGGGGATCTCGTCGCGTAGTGTTCGACCAGTCCCAGACGCCCCAATGCCCCTTTCGGTCGGAGCGATTCCGGTCGGGCGTGGGTCGAGGGGGGGATGCTGTGAGAGGCGGAGGGTGGCCCAGGGGGCCGAGTAGAGAACGTCCCACCGGCACGTCGGCGTCGGCGAGTCGGAGACGGCACCAAAGGTCCCCGGGCCCTACCGCCAAAGCCCCAGGCGTCCCCGCCGGAGCAGGCCAGACGGGTTGACATGGCCTGTCGCGGCCGGTCGGAGCGATGAGGAGGAGCCGATATGCTCCCCCGGCGTCAGACGACCGGCTGAAGGGCTGTGATGGCGGACGATTTGGACGAAGTCGAAGAACCCGAGGAGATCGACGCCGAGGACCTCGAGGATCTCTCCGACGACGACATGCTCGAAGAGGACCTCGAGGACGAGGACTTCGAGGAGGACGCCGACGGTTCGGACGACGAGTCCGACGACTCGGACGCCTCTGAGGACGACACCGGCGAGGTCGCGGGCGACGCGGAGGAGAGCGGGGAACCCGCTGCCGCGTCGACGGCCGTGGCGACCGAGGAGGGCGAGGAGGAGGAAGAGGAGGTCGACGACGAGGACGTCGAGGCCAGCCTGGACGAGATCCTCAAGGAGCGCCTGGTCGTCGAGGAGGAAGAGGACGAAGACGAGGTCCCCGAACCGGAGGACCGCTCGGAGGCCACCGAACGGGTCCTGCCCAAGCAGGCCGACGAGTTCGTGTGCCGCTCGTGCTTCTTGGTGAAGCACTCGAGCCAGCTGGCGGACCCCGAGAAGGGATTCTGCCGCGACTGCGTGTGACCCAGGCGCCGCGGGGAGCGTCGTGAACCGGCGGGCGGCCGCAGTCGCCCCTCGACCGGCGAGGAGAGACCAGTGAGCGACGAGCAGCACAAAACCCCGGCGGAACGTCTCCTCGACCTGTTCGTGTACGGGCCGGCCGGGCTGGCCGCCACCGCCGCGGAGGAGTTCCCCCATCTCGTCGCGAAGGGACGGCACCGCGTGGAGGGCCAGTTGCACGCGGCGCGCCTTGTGGGCCAGTTCGCCGTGCAGATGGGTCGCCAACAGATCGAGCAGACGGTCGGCTCGCTGGCCCATCGGAAGGCTTCGCCCCCGGCTCCCGGCCCGGCTCCCGCCTCGCCGTCGCCGGCCACAACGGCCGCGTCCCTCTCCACGGATGCGCCGGCCTCCACCGGCCCCTCGGGCGCGGGATCCGAACCCACGGCGGCGGCACCCTCGCCGTCGCCGTCGTCCGGTGTGACGACGGCAGGGTCTCCCAACGGCACCCTGGCGTCCAGCGCCCTGGGCATCCCGGGCTACGACAGCCTGTCGGCCTCGCAGGTGGTGCAGCGCCTGGGCGGGCTGTCGGGCAAAGAGCTCGAGGCCGTTCGTGGCCACGAGGCGGCCCACCGGCACCGCCGCACCATCCTCAACCGCGTGGACCAGCTCCTGGCCGGCGACGGCGACGGCACCTGAGGCCGGAGCCGTCGGGGTGGAGGGAGCGCGCCTGGCGGTTCGGGAGGACGGGACGCGCTGCGCCGAGCTGTGCCAGCAGGCGCTGGCCGAGATCGAAGGCACCCGCGGGGGAGCGTTGTATGCCCGTCGGGAGACCGGGCTGGTGGCCAAGGCCCTGCTCCGCCCGGGCGGGCTCGACCACCTCTTGGCCATGCCTCGCCGCCGGGTGCTGGTCGGTACCATCGACGCCACCGTGGTCGGACTCGCCCTCGGACGTCTGGACGAGGTGGGTGAAGCCGCCCTGGGGGTGATCGACGGCTGTTACGTCGAACCGGACGCCCGGGGGGTGGGCGTGGGCCGGGCCATGCTCGACTCGCTGGTGGCGTGGTTCTCGGGGGCCGCCTGCCGGGGCATCGACGTCTCGGCGCTCCCAGGCGACCGCCGCAGCAAGAACTTCTTCGAAGCGGCCGGCTTCACTGCCCGGCTGATCACCCTCCACCACCGTCTGTCGTGAGCGAAGGCCCCTCCGTCTCGCCCCGGGAGCGAGAGGGTCCGCAGGTGAGTGTTCGGGAGGGACGACGTCCCGAGGTGGCGGTGGGTGCAGTGGTCGTCCGGGACGACGAATTGCTCATGGTCCGCCGGGGACGCGATCCCGGGGCCGGCCGTTGGAGCCTCCCGGGGGGGCGCGTGGAAGCGGGGGAGACGCTGGCCACGGCGGTCGAGCGCGAGGTGCGCGAGGAGACGGGCCTAGCCGTGCGCTGCGGGGCGTTCGTGGGCTTCGTGGAGCGCATCGGGCCCGGCCACCACTACGTGATCCTGGACTTCGCCGCCGCGCCGGTCGGCGCCAACACGGCGCCGGACCCGGGCGACGACGCCGAAGCCGTCCGCTGGGTGCCCCGGGCTGAGGTGCGGTCCCTGGCGCTGGTGGACGGGTTGGAGGAGTTCCTCCGCCGCCACGGCGTGCTGGGCGACGACGGGAAGGCCGAGGGCTAGGAGCGCCGAGCCCCCACCGCGGTGGGCCGACGTGGCCCCGGCGGCGGCGGGATGGGCAGGCCGAGCAACCGCGCCAGTTCGGGAACCTGGCCCGCGGCGCGGCGCACGGCGGCCAAAAGGGTCTCGCTCGGCTCGTGGGGCAGGCCGGCGGGCTTGACCGTCCGCCGCACCGGTGAGGACAGCACCACCTCGAGCAAGGTCGTCCAGTCGCCTTCCGAGACCTCTGGCCCCATGGCCGCTCCGGCGTCGGTGGCCAGGCGGACGGCCACTTCCGCCGGGATGCGGGCCGCCGGCTCGGGCGGGCGCGAGGCCACGGCCAAGGCTTCGGCCACCCGGTGCTCGTCGAGGGCCGTGGTGATGCGGGCCAACCACGCCTCGCGCAGGGCGGTGACCCGGGTGTCGAGCGACGTCCGCAGCGCGGCCAGCAGTTCGCGACCCTCGTCGTCGAGGGTGGCCGCCGACGCACCGGCCACCACCGACCGCACCTCACGCAACGGCGCGTCCTTCCCGGCCGCGCGCGCCGCGGTAGCCCGGTCCTTCCAGGTGGCCAGGTTCATCTTGGGCAGGAGCTCCTCGGCCATGGCCAACAGCGGCTCGGCCGACACGGTGCCCCGGCCTTCAGCGCGGGCGCGGGTGTTCTGCTCCTCGATGGCCTGGCGCACCGCCGGGATGCCGCCGCGCAACAGTTGCTCGGCCACCGGGATCTGCTCGGGTCGGAGCTCCGCCAAGGCCGCGTTCCGATAGGTGGCGGCGGGCTGGGCCCGGCGGGGGCGGCCGCTGCGGTCCGGGCGCGCCGGGCGGTCGCTTCGACCCGCGTCGTCGGGCCGGTCGCCGGAATCGGGCCGGCGGCCGGTGGGACGCGCCGCGTCGGGGCCGCGCCGGCGCTCACCGGGACCGGGTCGCCGCTCCCGGGCACCTTCGGAACGATCGCTGTCGGCGCGCGCCGGACGCCGGGGCCGGTCGGGTCGATCGGGCCGCTCGGATCGCGCCTCACGACCTTCGCCCTGGGGACGAGGGCGGCGCGGGCGGTCCTCGTCGTCGCGGCGTCGTCGTCCGCCCGGAGCCAGGGTGACCGATACGCCGGCCGGCTGCTCGCGCCCCGATCCCAGGATCTCGATGCGGCCCAAGGTCGACGTGCGCGTGTCCGACCTGGTCGCATGCACGGCGGTGACGGTGATGCCGTCGATCTCGAATTCGGCCTCGGCCCGCAGGACGTCGCCCACCTTGGCTTCCGATGGCACCAAGGCACCTTCCACATCGCCGCGCGGCTGGCGCGCCCCGGGGGCGCGCCACGTCCACGTGCCGTCGTCGCGACGGCTCGTGAGCTCGATGTCGATCCTCCGCGCCATGCCGGGCGCCACGCTACTGCCGCGCCCGCGGCGGCCGAAACCTCCACATCGAGCAGGTCCGGGTGGGCCCCCGACCACCCACGGCACTGTGGATGTTCTGAGAAACACCCCCGGTGCGGCCCTGCTCCACCGGTCGCTCTCTATCCTGTGGCCCGGGGCGGTTGCGCCGTCAGCGGTGGCTCGCTCCCGCCAGGCGACCAGGAGCACCGATCGATGGATCAAGAGCGCGAAGAGGCGACGGCCCCACCGGCGACGCCGGCGAGCCCCCTGGGAGCGGGGCTCCCTGTCCCTCCTGCCGACGGCGTTCCCACTCCGGTGCCGCCGGTGACGGCTCCACCCGTGTCACCCCCTGTGGCGCCTCACGGGGCAGCCTTTGCGACTCCGCCGACCGCGCCAGTTCTCGGTGATCCACCCACAGCGCCGTACGGAAGTGCGCCCCTGGGGGTGCCGCCCTCGGTGCCCCCGGCTCCCTACCTGCCGGCATCGGGTTTCACGTTCACCCCGTCCGGCCCGGCGCCGTCAGACGTTCCCGGCGGCCAGAGCCGCACGCGTCGCCCGCCGCAGTGGCTCGTGGTGGCGGCGGTGTCCGCGGCGATCGGGGGTGGGATCGGGGCCGGCGTGGCCGAGGCGGTGGGAACGGGCTCCAGCTCGAGCGGCCGCATCGTCGTCGGCGGGGCGGCGCCGGGCCCGGCGCTGGCCGGCGGTGCGTCCATCCCCACCATCGTGCAGAAGGTGCTGCCCCAGGTCGTCTCCATCGACGCCAAAGGCCCCGCGGGAGGGCTCTTCGGCGGTGGGCAGGTGGAAGCCCAGGGGACGGGGATGATCATCGCCACCGACGGCGAGGTGCTCACCAACAACCACGTGATCTCCGGGGCCACGCAGATCACCGTCACGCTCTCGGGCCAGACCACGGCGCTGCCGGCGACGCTCGTCGGTGCCATCGCGTCGAACGACGTGGCCCTGCTCAAGATCACCGCGCCGCCGTCGTCGCTCCAGCCGGTCACCTTCGGGCGCTCCACCAACCTCGAGGTCGGTGACGCGGTCATCGCCATCGGCAACGCGCTCGGCCTGTCGGCCAACACGCCCACCGTCACCTCGGGCATCGTCTCGGCGCTGGGCCGCACAGTCCAGGCCGGCGACACCGGCGGGGGGACCACCGAGAGCCTGACCAACATGATCCAGACCGATGCGGCCATCAACTCGGGCAACTCGGGTGGGCCGCTGGTCGACTCCTCGGGCCAGGTCATCGGCATGAACACGGCGGTGGCGGCGTCGTCGGGCAACAACGCGCCGGCGGTGAACATCGGCTTCGCCATCCCGTCGGTCACCATCGAAGGCCTGCTGAGCAGCTTGCGAGCCGGGGGGACACAGGGAACGGCCCACACCTACCTGGGTGTGGAAGTGGCCGACGAGACGAGCGCGCTGCAGCAGCAGTACGGCGTGGTGCCCTCGTCGGGTGCCTTCGTCGTGTCGGTCGTGCCCGGGTCGCCGGCGGCCAACGCCGGCCTGCAGCCGGCCGACGTCATCGTCTCCTTCGATGGCAAGGCGGTGAACTCGGC
>DATGGF010000288.1:0-2685 GCA_035308625.1 Acidimicrobiales bacterium
AACCCCCGCCGTTCGTTCGTCACCGTCGCCTGCGAGGAGTACGACCGGGCCGTCCCCTACGCCCCGTTCCGGCGACTGGGGCTCCATGTGCTGGGGCTCCACGAGGAGTCTCCCGTCCACGAAGTCCGCGGCCGGCTCGAACGCTATGTGATCACCGAACGTCGCGACCTCGAGCCCGTGCTACCCCTGGTGGCCGCTCCCTTCGGGCTCGACCTGCCCGACACCCCGTCAACGGCCAATCTCGAGCCAGAGTTCCGGCGCCAGAGGACCGACCAGCACACCGCTAGCTTGTTGGCCGGCCTGCTTCCGGCGGAGACGGTGGTCGTCTTCGAGGACGTGCACAACATGGACGAGGCGTCCTACGGACTGCTCGACGTCCTCCTGCTCCAGCCCCGTTCGACCGGCTTGTTCGTGCTCACCCGCCGCGACACCTCGGTCGTCGAACCCCCCGAGCTCCGCACCGCCGCTCGGGTGCTGCGGCTCACACCACTGTCCGAGGAAGCCGCCACCGACGCCCTGGTGAGCGCCACCCAGGACGCGCCCTTGTTGCCCCGCGAGCTCCGGGTGCTCACGAGCAGGGCCTCAGGCAGCCCGCTGTTCCTGGAGTCGCTTTTGCGGGCCAGGCGCGAGGGCGCGGCCGTGGACGACCTGCCTCTCACCGTCGAAGCCGTGGTGCACACCAAGATCGACCGGCTGTCGGTCCACCACCGGGCGGTGTTGCGTTCGGCTGCGGTCCTCGGAGTGTGGTTCACGGTCCGGGAGCTGACCGACCTCCTCGATCCCGAAGATCGCGGGTTCGACGACGTCGTGGTGGACGACCTCGAAGAATTCCTCGTCCGCGAGACCGACGACACCGTGCGTTTCCGTTGGGAGCTCGCCCGCGACTGCGCCTACGAGACCCTCCCCTTCCGGCGCCGGCGCGAGCTGCACGGGCGGGCCGCGCAAGCGATCCTCGACCGGGCGGTGTCGGAAGCCGACGCCGATGCCAAGGCCGAGCTGCTCTCGATGCACTTCTTCAACGCGGGGAACTTCGCCGGGGCTTGGCACTACGCCATGGGGGCGGGGCGGCGGGCCGCGGGGCGTTACGCCAATGCCGAGGCAGCAGTGCTTTTCGAGCGGGCCATCTCCGCGGCACGCCGTGGTGCGGAGGTGAGCGACCTCGACCTGTCCGATGCCTGGGAGGTCCTGGGCGACGTCCGTGACCGGGCCGGGTCCTACGAAGGGGCCGCCGGTGCCTACCGGACGGCCCGGAAGCTCGCCCAGGGAGCCGCCTACGTCCAGGCCCGCATCTGCCTCAAGCACAGCCAGCTCACCGAGACGTTCGGGCGAATGGCTGATGCCGTCCGTTGGGTCCGGCGCGGCCTCGACGTGCTCGAGGAGGAGGAAGGCCTCGAAGAGGGCCGAGAGCGGGCCCGGCTCCTGGCCAATTACGGCGTCATCCGCCAGGCGCAACGACGCCACCGCGAGGCCATCCGTTGGTGCGAGGAGGCCATCACCGCGGCGCGCCGCTACGACTGCAAAGACGCCGAGGCCCGGGCCCTCAACATGCTCGACTGGGCGCGGGTGGCACTGGGCGAGGGGCAACAAGCCACGCACTCGGCGCGAGCCCTGGCGCTCTACACCGAGCTCGGCGACCTGAGAGGACAGTTCCGGGTCCTCAACAACATGGGCGGGCTCGCCTACTTCCAGGGCCGATGGGATGACGCGGTGGCCTATTACGAGCAGGGCCGGGAGGCGATCCTGGCCACCGGCGACGAGGTGCGCGCCGCCTACGGCCTAGGAAACGTGGGCGAAGTCCTGGCCGACCAGGGTCACTTCGATGAAGCCCGGCCGGCCGTGGAGGAGGCGATGCGCCTGTGGACCGCGGCTGGCGACCAGTCGGGTATCGGCTTCGCCAAGATGATCCTGGGGCGGATCGCGGCACGCACCGGGCGGTTCGAAGACGCCCGCCGCGATCTGGCTGCCGCGCGGGTCGTGCTGTCGTCAACGGGAGACGAGCAGGACGTCCGGTTCGCGCGGGCCAACTGGGCCGAGGCCCTCGCCCTGCAAGGACAGTCCGAGGAGGCTCTGTCCGAGGCCGACGAGTTACTGGGGCGGGCCGGCGGGTCCGGCGAAGATGCGGCCGGGTCGGGAGCCGGTCCTTCGCTGCTCCGCACGCGGGGCTACGCCTTGCTCCAGCTGGGCCGACCTCAAGAAGCGTCGGCCTCGTTCGTGCAGAGCGTCGCCGCGGCCCGGGCCCAGGGGTCCGATTACGAGTTGGCGCTGAGCCTCGTCGCCCTTGTCCGCTTCCACCGGTGGGGATCCGACGACGGCTCGGCCGATGAGCACGAACGCGAAGCCGAGCCGTTGCTGCGCGGGATGGGGGTTGTCCGGGTGCCCGACTTCCCTCTCCCCCGCTTCAGCCCGCTGGCCGCACTGTCCGGCGCGGAAGCCGGGTGACGACGGGGGTCGGCTGAGCGATCAGGCGCTGCGCCGGGCGGCCTTGGCCTTGGTCTTCTGCATTGGCCGCAGGCCGACGTCGATCTGCTCGGAGGAAGCGAGGATCTCGGTGAGCGCGCCGGCCGGCATGGGCCGGGCGAAGTAGTACCCCTGCGCCGTGGTGCAACCCAGGCCCCGCAGGTGCTCGACCTGCTCCTTGGTCTCGACCCCCTCGATCACTGTGGTGGTCCCGATGGCCTTCGACAG
>DATGGF010000289.1:0-2692 GCA_035308625.1 Acidimicrobiales bacterium
TCAGGGCGTGCCCTGCGCCACCGGTGTGGTCCCGGTGGGCGACGCCTGGGGCTTCACCAATCCTTCGCTCGGGCGGGGTATCAGCCTGGGGGTCATGCACGCGGTGGACGTCGTGCCCGAGGTCGTGGCCCACCTGGAGGACCCGGCGCAGATGGCCGAGACGTGGGCTCGGGCCACCGAGGGACGGGCCGCGCCGTGGCACGAAGCGACCGTGCAGTTCGACTCCGTGCGGGGACCGGAAGTCGAAGCGGCTCGGCTCGGCCTTCCCGATCCCACGGATCCGGGCGACCCCACCGTGGCCATTGGGCGTGCTCTGGCGACGGGCAGTCGCCTCGACCGCGACGTCCTGGGCTGGTTGGGGGAGATCCTCAGCTGCGTGAGCCTGCCCGGCGACATCTTGGGCCGTCCCGGTGCGTTCGAGAAGCTGGTGGAGGTGGCGGGCGACAACCCGCCCTACGCCACTCCCGGCCCCGATCGGGCCGAGCTCGAGTCCCTGTTGGTCTGAGAGTCGCCCGCGGCGTCGCGCTCGGCTTCGAGCTCGGCGTCGAGACGGGCGTCGATTTCCCGGGCCCGCTGCTCCTCGAAGCGCACCCACCGCACCAGCACCGGCATCATGGCCAGGCCCATGACCCCGTCGCCTCCGATCCACATGATCGAGCCGCCGATGTGGAGATCTGACACTTTCGACGGTCCCCATGACCGCCGGAACGAGTCGTAGAAGGAGAACATCTCCTTGCTCGCCGACACCAGAGCCAGGCCCGTGAAGGTGTCCACCGGTATGGCCACGGCCAGCAACGCCAGGCGCACGCCCGGATGGAGGGGGTGCCGAGCCGGCTCGATGGCGATGGCGTGGCGCCAGAACAGGTACCCCACCGCCAGGAAGGCCAGATGCTCGTTGTCGTGGACGAGGTCATGGGTGAGCGACAGGTTGTACAGCCCGGTCAGGTGGGCGGCCGGGATGAGCACCGCGTAGAGCACCACCGCGGTGACCGGGTGGCCCACGATCTCGGCCACCCTCGAGGCCAACACCTTGCTGATCGTCTGGTGGGTGCGGCCGGTGGTGGCTCGGTCGAGGAGGTCGAGGGGCGCACCCATGGCGTAGAGGGGCGCGGCGATCATCAGCAGCATGAGGTGTTGGATCATGTGGTCGTAGAAGAGGACGTCGTCGTACACCCCGACGAAGAGCTCGATGGCCACGAAGGTGACGACTGTCGCCGAGACGAACGCCACGGTTCGGCGCACCGGCCACGGCGCCGGCTGCGTGCGATCGAAACGGATCACTCCGGCGAGATACAGCGCCAGTGCCCCGAAAATGAGCAGCGAGGGAGTGACCGCGATGGTCGTGGCACCCACGTTGTGCCAGATGTCGGGCGGCACAGCTTCGGCGACGAGTCCCGGCATGGTCTCAGCTGCTCCCGCTCGCGATGCTGCGCCCGAGCAACCACCCGAGCGAACCGAGCGCGTCGGCCGGCGTCCAACCGGGTGTGGGCGGATGAGCGAGGTGGGCGCGGCCCTGGTCGTTCAAGAACGCCCGGAGCTTGGGGTCGAGGCGGCCCGAGAAGTCGGGGCTGGCACCCGTCGAGAAGCGCTCGATGCCGTTGGCGCTCAGCAGCACGTAGCCGTCGGTGTGGTTCACGTCGTAGGTCAGCGGCCTTCCCGTCCACCAGTCGACCGCCGGTGGGTTGTCCTGAGGCACCTTCTGGTAGCCGAACCCGAAGAACCGGGCTACTGCCGCCAGGGTGGCGTCGGATTCGGTGACGAGCTCCCAGTCAGCGCGCGTGAGGGTGGCGTAGGCGGCCAGGCGGGCTGGGGTGTCACGGTCGGGGTCGACGCTCAGCTCCACGATCTGCACTCTGTCGGCCAGGTGGGCGGTACCGAGCGACTGCTCCACCTGGAGCAGGTTGCCGCTCGTCATCGGACAGATGTCACTGCACAGGGACAGAAACGGCACGAGCATCACCGTCCGTCCCCGCAGCGCACCCAGTGTGAGTGGGTGGCCGTTTTGGTCCGTCAACGGCGCATTGAGCACCGACGCCGGTATGGCTCGCGACTCTGTCGTCCCCGAGGCGGCCGGCGGGGCGCCGGGGGCGCCGCCACCACAGGAGGAGATGACGAGGGAAAGCACTGACGCGGAGACGAACAGCCACCGCGACCGGGCCCGGCCCGAAGGATGTGGCACTACCGCAGCCGGCGGACGACGTCGTCGGCACGGCTGGGGACGGCGTCGGGGTGCAGCGCGGCGGCCAGGATCTCCACGCCGTCGACCAGCCGGGGGCCGGGGCGCGAGAAGAACGAGGTGGCGTCAACGGCGAAGAACGCGGATATGTCCTCGAGCTCGGGTCGCTCGAGCAGGGGCGCCGCTTCGGTGGCGGCCTGCTCCACGCCGTAGCCACAGGGCATGAAGACGATGACGTCCGGTGCGGCTGCGGCGATCTCGTCCCACGTGACCCTGACCGAATCGGTGCCGGGATTGGCCAGCACCGGCTCACCGCCGGCCCGCTCGATCATCTCCGGCACCCAGTGCCCTCCGTTGAACGGCGGGTCGGACCACTCCAGCGCGAAGACCCGGGGACGAGGCCGATCGCCCACCGCCGCGGTCACCGCTCGCAGTCGGACCCGCGCCTTGTCAACGATCGCCCGCGCCCGGTCGCCCGTGCCGGTGGCGTCGCCAACTCGCACGACCGATTCGAGC
>DATGGF010000290.1:0-2089 GCA_035308625.1 Acidimicrobiales bacterium
TCGTCGACGCCCCGGTGCCATCGACTCACTCCCGGCTGGCGGCGCCGAGGCGGCCCGGCCTCGGCCCGGGGTTCGTCCGCTTGGTGGCCGACACCGGCGCGCTGCTCGTAGCCATGGTGGCTGCGGCCGTGGCCCAGGCGCTGGCCCATCACGCCGCCGGCGATGCGCCGGTCGTGCTGGGCGCGCTCGGCTGGCTGGCCGTATGCCTCCCCGTGTTCGTCGTGGTGCTCGGAGGCTCGCGGCACCGACTGGCCAGCCGAATGCAGACAACCGTGGCCCAACAGGTCCGCGAGATCGTCGCGCCCTTGGCCGCGTCCGGGTTGGTGTGCCTCGGTGTCTGGCGCACCGTCGCCGCGGTGGCGGACGTCCCCAAGCCCCCCGAGGACGGCTTGTTGCTCACCGGCCTGCTCGCAACGGTGTTGGTGGCTGTGGCGCGGGCGGGTGTGCCGGCGCGTCCTGGCGCGCGCACGTGCCGAGTTCTGCTGGTGGGCAGCGGCCAGGTGGCCGACCGCGTGAGCGAGCGCCTCCAGGCCCACGGCCGCGTCGAGGTCGTCGGGTTCGTGGACGACGACCCGCTGGACCCGCGAGGCCGGCTGGGATCGCTGGCCGATCTGGCCGATGTGTGCGAGGCGCACGGGGTCGACCACGTCGTCGTGGCCTTTTCCCGGGTCTCCGCCGAGCGGATGGTGGAAGCGCTTCGGTCGGTGCAGGGGCACCTGCCCATGTCAGTGGTGCCCCGCCTCTTCGATGTGCTCCCGGCCACCGCCGACTCGCACGACCTGGCGTCGGGATACCCCGCACTGAGTGTGGGGCCCACGGCGCTCGGGTTGTGGCACCAGTGGGTCAAGCGGGCCATGGACCTCATGGGTGCGGGGCTGGGCATGGTCGTCGTCCTCCCGGTCATGGCCGTCACCGCGCTCTGCGTGCGCTGCACGTCGCGTGGGCCGGTCTTCGTGCGCCAGGCCCGGGTCGGGCTGCGCGGCCGCGAGTTCACGGTGTGGAAGTTCCGCACCTTCACCGTCACCGAGTCGGTGCCACCGCCCGAGGTGCTGGCTTCGGGAGAGCACGTGGCGGGCCCGTTCCCCAAGCTCAAGCACGACCCCCGGACCACGTCGCTCGGCCGCGTCCTGCGCCGGACCAGCCTGGACGAGTTGCCGCAGCTGTTGAACGTGCTGACCGGTTCCATGTCGCTGGTGGGGCCTCGTCCCATGCAGCCGGAATTCGCCTGGGACTTCGGCCAGTGGGCGCTGCGGCGCTACGACGTGAAGCCGGGGCTGACCGGGCTGTGGCAGGTGTCGGGGCGCAACGACCTCACCTACGAGGAGATGTGCCGGCTCGACAACCTGTACGTGACCTGTTGGTCCCCCGGGCTCGACCTGCGGGTGCTCGCCCGCACCGCCCGTGCCGTGGTGAGCGGGCGGGGCTGCTACTGAGCGCCCCCCGGTTCGCCGGGTCGGTCTCACAGCGACGTTCTCCCAGGGTGAGCGTGGTGCCCCCCACGGCTGTGCCGTCGGTGCCGCAACGGTTGAGCCCGTTGCCACCGGCTCCCGCCGCGCTGGCGCGCCGAATCCCCGTTCGCCTAGGCCGGGGCCGTCGCCGTCGCTCGAGCCACGACGCCGAACGTGCGAGCGGCATCGAGGTGGTGGGGGTCGACAAGCGGTTCGGCCCTGTCGGCGCCTTGCTCCAGGTGGACCTGGCCGTGGCCCCGGGGACGATCACCGCCCTGATGGGCCGGAACGGTGCCGGCAAGAGCACCCTCCTTCGGGTGCTGGCCACGTCGGTGCTGCCCGATGCCGGACGGGCGTTCGTGGGCGGATGCGACGTGGCCCGCGACCCGCTGCGGGCGCGGCGTCGGCTCGGCTTGGTGCTCGGAGACGACCGTTCCTACTTCTGGCGCCTGAGTGGCCGGCAGAACCTCGAGTTCTTCGCCCGGCTGCACGGCGTGCGCCGGCGATCGCTGGCCGACCGGGTCGCTGAGGCCCTCGACGCGGTTGAGCTGTCCGACGTGGCGGCAAGGCGGGTCGATCGGTACTCCACCGGCATGCGGGCCCGACTCGGCTTGGCCCGCGCCTTGCTGGGCGAGCCGTCG
>DATGGF010000291.1:0-3362 GCA_035308625.1 Acidimicrobiales bacterium
GGCGACACCAGCGGCGACAACCAAGGCGACGACAGCAACGATCAGGGCGAGAACAGCGACTGCCAGGGCAACAACGTGAGCGACGCCACGTTGGGGTTCGAGGGCACCATCTCCGCCGTGGGCAGCGGGACTCCGCCCACCACGGTGACCGTCTCCGCCACCGACACCAACGACGGGGCTGACGCCTGGTTGGCCGCCAACCCGAGCTGCAGCGCCAGTGCCCTGGTCATCGACCTGGCCACCGGCCCGGCCACTATCGAGACGGACAACAGCGCGCCTCTGGCCGTCGGTGACGATGTCGAGGTCGAGGCCAACGCGCCCGCCAGCGGGTGCAGCCCGGTGGCGGTGTCGGTCCAGGCCCAGGGCGGACAGGGCGACTAGACGAACGCCCGCTTGGCCAGGTCGCGGTCGAGGGCGGGGAGCCCGGCGTCGATCTGCCCTTGCTCGAGGAGCGACGTGGCCGCGGCGACCAGGGAGCCGTAGGCCACTGAGGCGAGCCGGCTTCCGGTCGAGATCCGCCTGACCCCGGCGCCGGCCAGGTCGCCGACCCCCGGGCCTCCGGGCATCAGCAGGACGTTCACCGGCGCGCCGACCTCGGCCACCAGTCGGCGGATGCCTTCCAGATCGGTGAGGCCGGGCGCGTACAGAACCTCGGCCCCTGCCTCTTTGAAGGCGAGCAGGCGCTCGATCGTCTCGTCGAGGCCGTGCACGCCGCGCAGGATGCTCTCGCAGCGGGCGGTGAGGACGATGCCGGACTCGGACGCCGCCCCCACCGCGGCGCGGACACGCTCGACCGAAACCGGTAGCGGATCGATGGCGCGGGTCTCCGGATCCCAGTCCTCGATCGAGCACCCCGCCGCCCCGGCTTCCGCCAGCAGGCGGACCGTGTCCGCCACCCCGGCGGGGGTGTCGGCGAAGCACCGTTCCGAGTCGGCGTTCACGGGCAGCGACGTCGCCGCCGCCACCGCCCCCACGTGGGCCACCACCGCGTCGCGGTCGATGGTCATGTCCGCCCGGCCCACAGAGGCGGCGAACCCCCCGCTCGTGGTGGCCAAAGCCGGGAATCCCAGCTGGGCGAGGAGGCGGGTGGAACCGAGATCGTGAGGGTTGGGCATGACGAAGCAACCCTTGCGATGGAGTACCCGGAAACGCTGCCTGGTATCGGTCACCCGGCGAGTGTACGGGTGGGCGCCGGGGGCGGCTGGCGGGTATCCGACGCGGTGTTCGCTCGCTCACCGGATCCGATGTGATCCGCCCGGTGCGGCGGCGCCGTACCCCGGGAAACACCGAGGAGGAACCATGGCCGATCCGAAGATCGAAGCGGTGCAGCGGATGTACGAGGCGTTCGGCAAGGGCGACATCGACGCCATCATGAGCGAGCTCACCGACGACGTGGACTGGGGGGTCGAGCCCGACTCCAAGATCGCCCCGTGGCACGGCCGCCGGACCCGGGCCGAGGTGCCCGCCTTCTTCCAGGCCATCTACGAGAACACCGAGGTGACCGAGTTCACCCCGCTCGCCTTCGCCTCCAACGACACCGACGTGATGGTCGTCGTCCGGTACGGCTTCAAGGTCAATGCCACCGGCAAGTCGGGTGTCATGGACATCCACCACTGGTTCCGCTTCCGCGACGGCAAGGTCTACCTGGTGCGCGGCACCGAGGACACCGCGCTGGTGGCCGACGCGCTGCGGTAGGCGCGGCCCGGGCCTCCGGACGGCGATGCGACGGGCCGCTCAGGGCTCGTCGATGCCGCAGCGGGAGTGGTAGAAGGCGAACCGGTCCCGCAAACGGTCCGGGTCGAGGCCGTACAAGGCGGGGTCGGGAGGCGGGCCGCTGCGCCGGTCCGCCGCACTCTCCTCCCACCACCGTCCCATCCGCGCCCGGGTGTCGTCGTCCAGGTCGTCGCCCAGCGCGCCGTAGAGCTCGGCCGCCGCGTCCAGAGGCGCCTGCTGCATCCGGGCGAACGAAACGTCGAAGAACCGGTCCTCGCGGCCCGAGTCGCGCAGGGCCAGCGTGCCGCGCAGGGCCTTGTCCCACAGCTCCGTCTCGCGCCGTCCCAGCCCGGCCGGGTCGACGCGCGTCGTCAGGGGGCTCGTCAGCGCCTCCTTCAGCGCGCAGAGCGACGGCAGCACGGCGAGCACGCTCCGGTGCGTCATGACGAACCGGGCGTCGGGGTACACCGCGTCGAGCGCCTCGATGCTGGCCATGTGGGCCGGCGACTTGAGCCACCATCGCCGAGGCGGGCACCGCCACTGCAACAGCTTGAGGACCCGTTCGTGATAGCGGTAGGCGGGCACCATGTCGGACGACAGCAGCCACTCGGTGTACGAGGGGACCCACCCGTAGCCCTCGAAGACCATGGACCGGAAGTCGAGCGCCATCAGCAGCAGGCACTCCTGTGGACCGGTGGCCGAGCGGGGCAACATGCCGGCGAAGTCGGGGAACAGCTCGTTGACGACGTCGAGCCCGGCCTGGGTGCGGGCGATGCGGGGGTCGGTGTGCTCGGTGGCGGTGGTCGGCGGGGGACAGGGCTCGTTCGCCTCCCAGGTGCGTAGCGACCGCCGTCGTCGATCGGCGGCCAAAAGGAAGCTCAGAGCCGTCGAGCCCGTCCGGGGCAGGCCGAGCCCGAACAAGGGCGCCTCGATCCGGCCGTCGTCGATCTCCGGGTGGTCCCGGTACCAGGACTCCACCAGCAGACGGTTGACCAGGAACCCCACGATCTGGTCGTGCACCACCTGCTCACCCAGTTCGTTGAGCGAGGCCTCGGTGTTGAACGCGCGCACCAGGACCTCGAGGCCCTCCTGCCAGGTGTCGGCTCCGAAGTCGTCCGCAGCGGCGCGCGCCGCGGCCTGCTCGACGAGACCGGGAACGCTCAACACGGTGGTGGTTACGCCTCGAGCTGGTCGACGGGGATGGAGCGCTCCATCATCCCGAACGTCTCCTCCCCGTCCATCCGGTAGCGCACGCAGGCCTGGTGCAGGGCCGGGGGGAACTCGGGCGACAAGCCGCCGGGCATGCACGCGGCCAGGACGGTCTCACCTTCGACCCGGATGTCGCCGTCGGCGGTTCGCAAGGTGAACGACACCGCCTCGCCGAAGTCGGTGAACCGGCGCAGCCACGGGGCGTCGACGATGGTGGCCGGGACCAGGGTCGCACCCTGGAGGACGTACCCCTCGTTGTAGGCACCCAGCTCCGGCCGTTCGGGAAAGGTGAGGACGCCGAATCCCCGGCCGCTCGGGAACAGCGCACTGGCCCAACAGTGTCCCCAGAACCCGAGCACGTCCCGGGGACCTTGGCGGTGGATGCGCAGCGCCGTCCCGCTGAAGCGCCATTCGTCGGACCCCACGCCCAGGGTGCCCCG
>DATGGF010000292.1:0-2646 GCA_035308625.1 Acidimicrobiales bacterium
ACGGCGGGCCCGACGACCACGAACGCGAACCCGGCCGACTCGACCACAACGACGGACACGACCGAGCCCGGGTCCTCAACTTCGGCCCCGACGACGTCCACCCAGGCGCCATCCACCACCGAGCCAACAAGCACTGCTCCCGCCACCAAGTCGACCTCGTCGACGAACGATCCCGGATCGGATTCGACGAGCCCCGCAGTCGTTCAGGCCTCGTCAAGCGCGCTCGCGTTCACGGGCCCCGGGGCCGTGACTCGGTGGATCGCCGTGGGAGGCGGCGCGCTCATCGTGCTCGGCCTGCTTCTGCTGACAGTCGCCGATACGCCCCGACGCCTGCGCTCGGCCTTAGCTGGGACGCGCCGGCGACATCGGTAGAGGCGCGTCGGCGCCAACAGCCCAAGGGCGTTGAGGGTGAACAGCGGGGAGATCTTGTGCGATCGACCACACCCGTAGTCCTGTGCGCCGGCGACCGGCCTGCCGCGGCTGGGCAGCGGGTACTGGCTCGGCGCGTCCAGGTTGAACGTGCCCCATGCTGAGGTCCCCGGCGCGCGCCAACCCAAGCCGCTTGTTCGTCCTGCGGCCGGCGCCTTGTCCGGAGGTCAGGAACCGGTGACGACCCGTTCGAGGATCGCCTCGACCGCCACCCTCGGGACGAGGATGCGTCGTCCGAGGCGAGGAGCGGGGATCTCGTTTCGCGCCACGAGGTCGTAGGCCAAATCCGACGAGATTCCGAGCCGTTCGGCCGCCTCAGCGACGGTGAGTGTGAGCCGGCGATAGGTCGGGGGGGCCCGGCCCGAACCGGCCGCCTGCCTCCGGAATCAGTCCCTGACAGTCGGAAGGATCCGTCTCGGTGATAAAGGAGCACTCCGCGGCAGTGACATGTGCGCCCAGCACTGGCGGATGGGGGCACGCCCGGTCAGCGCATCGGAGGTACCTCGCCGTCCTTTCTCCTAACGGCCAATCAGAGAGCTTGGCTGACGCCAAGATGGTGGGGTGCCAAACCAAGACAGACGTGCGATCGGAAGCTTGTTCGACGAGGTACCAGAGCTCTACGACCGGGTGCGGCCGACGTACCCTGACGAGTTGTTCGCCGACCTTGTGGCTATCACTGGGATCCATGTGGGGTCGCCCGTGCTGGAGGTGGGCTGTGGTACCGGTCAGGCGACGCGCGCATTGGCTGCGCTTGGCTTCTCTGTAACCGCGGTCGAGGCAGGCACAGGCATGGCCGCGCTCGCCCGCCAGCGTCTGGGCGCTTTCGACAACGTCGAGGTGGAGACCTCCACCTTCGAAGACTGGGACGACCGGGGTCGCCGCTTTGAGCTTCTCCTTGCCGCCGCGTCGTGGCACTGGGTGGACCCCGCCGTTGGGTGGCCAAAGGGCCATTCGGTCCTTCGTCCTCGCGGTTGGATGGCCCTGATCGGCAATGTTGTGGTCCGTCGTCCGGGTGAGCCCGAGGTGTACGCCGAGACCGCTGACCTTCATGAGCGCTACTGCCCCGGCAATCCTGATTGGAGTAATCCGCCTCTCGAGGAAGAGGTCCGCGCAACCAACCAGGGCTGGGGATCGGTCGAGGACCCCAACAGCCTGTTTGGCCCGACGATTGTGCACTGGTACCCGGTCGTCCAGTGGTTCGATGGCGGCGGCTTCGCTGACCTTCTCCGCTCGACCTCGGTATACCGACGGCTCGAACCGGAAGTCCGCGAGCTCCTTCTCAACGCCATCGCGGAGCGCATCCGAGAAGACATGGGCGACTGGGTACCACGCCGCTACCTGGGCGTCCTCCGTGTTGGACAGCGTGCTGACTGAACTTCGGAGTCGATGGCTCACAGCTGCCAGTGAGTGATCCAGCCACCAACGGTAGGGAGACCCAAGAACAGGCAGACATGAGATCGACCGTCGATGCTCATCTGACGCGTCCCCAGGGGGCACTGGTACTGGTGGAGCCAACAGGCACATGTAGTTCGGGGGGAGCCGGGTGAGCGTTCACGGCATTGCCGAATTGCGGGGCAATCGCGGAAGTGCACCGCTTCGTCACGGCGTTTAACTCTCGGAAGCGGGTTGCGCAGCTGAACGTCGCCAGACACTCACCGCCGATCCGCTGTCGCTGGTGAAGGCAGACCGGTCCCAGGCACCCCAGCGCACTTCGAGCGTCATGCCGGCCAGTCGTGCCATGAGGTCGAGCTCGGACGGCCAGACAAACCGAAAAGGAACCCAGAACTCCTGGAAGGAGCCGTCCGGGCGACGACGAAGGTGGCGAGACCGCATCAGCTGGTTATGCGTGAGATCCGTGTATTCGTCGATGCCAACGTAGTCGTCGCTCACGGTGAATGGCACCGCACTGCTCCCGGGTGGCAGACGGCGAAGATTGGGCACGCCGTTCTCGATCACGAAGCGGCCTTCTGCCTGGAGGTGTCGGGCTGCGTTCTCAAAACAGGCGACCTGCTCGGCTTGGCTGGCCAGGTTCGAGATCGTGTTGAACACGAGATAGACGAGGGAGAACTCGCCACCGACACGTGTCGTGGCCATGTCGCCTTCCACCACGGTGATGGCCTCGGCGCCTGGTTTGGCTCGAAGCTCGGCCAGCATGTCGGCCGAGATGTCGATTCCAGCGACTTCAAGCCCTCGTTGGGCCAGGGGCAGTGCCACCCT
>DATGGF010000293.1:0-7119 GCA_035308625.1 Acidimicrobiales bacterium
GGTCGACGTCGTCCTCCGGCCGCGCGATCCGCAGGGCTTGGCTGACTTCGCCCGTGCGGTGTCGACACCGGGCTCCGGCCAATTCCGGCACTTCCTCACGCCCGCCCAGTTCGACGCCGCCTTCGGCCCTGACCCGGAGACCGTGGCCGCCACGCGTGCATGGCTCCAGGGCGCCGGGCTGAGCCCGGGTTCGACGACGCACGACCAGCTGCTGATCCCGGTCCGCGCCAGCGCCGCCGCTCTGGAGCATGCCTTGGGCGTGGACCTCACGACGTACCGTCTTCCCTCGGGGCGCCTGGCCCACGTGCCCGACCGGGCCCCTTCGGTACCTCGATCCATCGCGGGCGCGGTCAGTGGGATCGCCGGGCTCTCGGACGTGGCCCGTCCGCAGCCTCTCCTCGCCCACGGCGCGGCCACGCCGGCCGCAGCCACCGGCCAAGCCGCCCCCGTGCCGCACACGACTGGCCCGGTGGCCAGTCCGGGCTCACCCGGTTGCAGCACCATGCAGAGCCATGGCTACAGCGCGGACCAGTTGGCATCGGCGTACTCCTACTCGAGCCTGTACGGCTCCGACGAGGCGCAAGGCGTCACCGTCGGCGTGTACGAGCTGGACGAGACGGTGCTCGTCTCCGACCTGACCACCTTCGAGCACTGCTACAGCCCGACCATTACCGCCACGGCCAGCGCCGTGCTGGTGGACAACGACGTGCCCGCCGACGGCACCGAGGCCACCCTCGACGTCGAAGCCGTCGTCGGCATGGCTCCCCGGTCCACCGTGGAGGTCTTCATCGGCCCCAACGACGGAGGGAGCGGCCCGCTCGACACCTACGCGGCCATGGTGTCGCCGCCGGTCGGCGTGACGCGTCCCCAGGTGATCACCACCAGCTGGGGCCAGTGCGAGGGTGAGACCGATCCGGCCACGCTGACGGGGGAGTCGGACCTGTTCATGCAAGCAGCGGCCCAAGGCCAGACGGTCATGGCCGCGGCAGGCGACTCCGGGTCGACCGACTGCTACTTCCCGCCCTTCAGCTCCGACGCCAGCCTGGCCGTGGACGATCCGGGCAGCCAACCCTGGGTCACGAGCGTCGGGGGCACCCATCTGTCGTCGTTGGGCCCTCCTCCGAGCGAGCAGGTGTGGAACAACGGCTCGGTGAGCGGAGGGTCCGGAGCCGGCGGAGGCGGGGTGTCGGGCGTCTGGACCATGCCGGCGTGGCAACTCGGCTCCGGTGTGCAGAACGCGTTCACCCCGGCCGGCGCGTGCCCGCAGCTGTCTGACGCGCATGCGCGGTCGTGCCGCGAGGTGCCCGACGTGTCTCTCGACGCCGACCCGGACCCCGTCGCGCACTTCGGCGGGTACTCGGTGTATCAGGGCCACTGGCTGGGGGTCGGGGGTACGAGCATGGGCTCGCCGATCTTCGCCGCGTTGGTGGCGTTGGCCGTTGAGGAGCACGGGGCCGGGCTCGGGTTGGTCAATCCGGCTCTGTACCAGGCCGGCTGCGCCGGGGTCCCTGCCTTCAACGACGTGACATCGGGGAACAACGAGGCCCAAGCACCATCGGATCCACCGGCCACACCGCCCGGTCCGTACTACCCGGCCACCGCCGGCTACGACCTGGCCACCGGGCTGGGCTCGCCCATCGCCTCCACTCTGGTCCCCGACCTGCTGGCGCCGCCCGACGCTTGCCCGCAGGTGACGGGCATCACGCCGACCGGCTCGGACCGGGGATCCACCGTGACGATCTCGGGACGGAACCTCACCGGGGCGACCGAGGTGGACTTCGGGCCCGGGCGGCCGGCGACGATCGTAGGCGATGCTCCGGGTGCCATTACGGTGCAGACGCCGCCTTCGGCCAACAACTGCGCGTCGGTCGTGCCCGTGGTGGTGCACCTGGGCAACGACGCCATCGGGTACGACGGTTCGATCCACTTCCACTACGTCGGGTCGAATTGCTACTGGATGGTGGCCTCCGACGGCGGCATCTTCTCGTTCGGACAGGCGCAGTTCTTCGGGTCCATGGGCGGGAAGCCGTTGGACAAGCCCATGGTGGGGATGACACCCACGGCCAGTGGGAACGGATATTGGACCGTCGCCTCCGACGGCGGCATCTTCGCCTTCGGCGACGCGCAGTTCCACGGGTCCATGGGGGGCAAGCCTCTCGACAAGCCGGTGGTGGGCATGACGGTCACCCCTGACGGAGGCGGCTACTGGCTGGTCGCCTCCGACGGCGGCATCTTCTCCTTCGGCGACGCGCAGTTCCACGGGTCCATGGGCGGCAAACCGCTGGCGCAACCGGTCGTGGGGATGGCGGCCACGGGAAGCGGCGCCGGATACTGGATGGTGGCCTCCGACGGCGGCATCTTCTCCTTCGGCGACGCCGGCTTCCACGGGTCCATGGGGGGCAAGCCCCTCGACAAGCCGGTGGTGGGCATGGCGGCCACTCCCGACGGCGGCGGTTACTGGATGGTCGCCTCCGACGGCGGCATGTTCTCCTTCGGCGACGCCGAATTCCACGGATCCATGGGAGGGCAACCACTGGCGCAACCGGTCGTGGGGATGGCGCCCACATAGGCAGACCGCCCACACGTGTCGTAGCCCACATGGGCAAGCAGCACCACCGGACGTAGGATGTCGGGCCATGTCGGCCCACACCGCCGCCGTGCTGGCTGCGTCCGCTGCCGCGTTGGCGGCCGTGGCGTCAGTGGTGGCGGTCGCCTGGCTGGCCCGCCGGATCCGCGAGCTCGGGCGCGTCGTCGACGAACTACGCCACGAGACGCTGCCCTTGATCCGCGAGGCTCGGCTGGTGGCCGGTCAGGCGGCCACCGAGATGGAGCGCGTCGGCGACGTCCTCGGCTCGGCCGAGGCGGTGTCGGCCACCGTGGATTCGGCCTCGCGCCTGGCGTACCGGGCCTTCGCCAACCCGGTGGTCAAGGTCCTCGCATTCGGCTCGGGGCTCGGTGGAGCACTGCGCCGCCTGCTCGGCCGCTCCCCGCGTCCGGCACGTCCCGCCGTGCCCCTGGGCAACCAACCGGCGCGTGCGGAACGACGGGCCATCCGGCGCGGCCGCCGGTCGCGAGCCGAGCACGGTCCCCGGTCGAGGGAGCCGGCGTGATCCGTCGGGGGATGTGGCTGTCGGCCGGGATCGCTCTCGGCGCCGGCGGAACAGTGTGGTCGCGGCGGCGGCTCACGGCACTGGCCGAGCGAGCCCGGTCGGGCGAGATCACCGGTGACGTAGCCCGGGTGGTGGATCACGGCGCTCGTCGCGTCCAGCGGCGCGTGGCGCTCGCCGTCGAAGCCGGACGGGTCCAGGCCCGCCGGCGCGAGGGGGAGCTCCGACGCGTGGTCGAACCGAGGCGCGCGGCCCGCTGACCTGGCCCGGGGCACCGGAAGCGGACCAGTAGGATCGCTCCGATGCGGGCCCAGGAGCTCCGTTCGGCGTTCACCGGCTTCTACGCGGAGCGTGGTCACCACGTCGCGCCCTCGGCCAGCTTGGTGCCGTTCGACCCGACGGTGCTCTTCACCATCGCCGGCATGGTGCCGTTCAAGCCGTACTTCCTGGGCGACGAGCCCGTGCCCTGGCCCCGGGCCACGTCGGTGCAGAAGTGCTTCCGCACCGTGGACATCGACATCATCGGAACGACGCTGCGCCACTGCACGTTCTTCGAGATGTTGGGGAACTTCAGCTTCGGCGACTACTTCAAGCAGGACGCCATCCCCTTCGCCTGGCAGCTCTTCACTGAGCGCCTGGGCATCGACGGGGACCGGCTGTGGGTGACCGTGTACCAGGACGACGACGAGGCGGAGTCGATCTGGATCGACGCCGTGGGCGTGCCCAGGGCGCGGGTCCAGCGCCTGGGCGAGGACAACTTCTGGCGTATGGGCGACACCGGGCCGTGTGGGCCCTGCTCGGAGCTCTACTACGACCGGGGCGAGCCCTATGGCGACCCCGGGGGCCCGGCCACCGGCGGGGCCGAGCGTTTCGTCGAGCTCTACAACCTGGTGTTCATGCAGTACAACCGCCAGCCCGACGGTGCTCTCACCGACCTGCCCCGCCGCAACATCGACACCGGCGCCGGGCTCGAACGGATCCTGCCGGTCCTCCAGGGGGTCGAGTCGATCTACGAGACCGACGTGTTCGCGCCGGTGCTGGCCCGGGCCGAAGAGCTGACCGGCGTGCGTTACGGCGCCGATCCCCACACCGACGTGACGCTGCGGATCCTGGCCGACCACGCCCGGGCCATGGCCATGGTGGTGGCCGACGGCGTGCTTCCCAGCAACGAGGGCCGCGGCTACGTGCTGCGGCGGGTCATCCGCCGCGCCGCGCGCCGCTCCTTCCAATTGGGCGTCACCGACCCGATCACTCCTCCATTGGTGGAAGCCGTGGCCGCGATGTTGGGTGAGGCGTACCCGGCGTTGGCCGAACAGCTCGACACCATCCGGTCGGTCGTCGAGCGTGAGGAAGGAAGCTTCCGCCGTACCCTCGACGCGGGGTCGACCATCCTCGAGGAGGCGCTGGCCGCCGATCCACACAAGGTGTCGGGTGAGGTGGCCTTCCGGTTGCACGACACCCACGGGTTCCCCATCGAGCTGACCATGGAGATGGCGGCCGAGGCGGGTGCCGAGGTGGACGCCGAAGGCTTCGAGCGGGCCATGGCCGAGCAGCGCAGCCGGGCCCAGGCCGACGCCCGGGCCCGGCGCGAAGCGGTGGGCGAGGAAGCGGTCTACCGGGAGCTCCTGGACCAGGCCGGCCCGAGCGTCTTCACCGGCTACGAGCACTACGAGGAACCGGCGGTGGTGGTGGGCGTGGTGCCGGGACAGGAGCCGGGGACAGCCGAGATCGTGCTCGACCGCACCCCGTTCTACGCGGAGTCCGGCGGCCAGGTGGGCGACACCGGCGTCATCACCACCGAGACGGGAACAGCCCGCGTACGCGACACCCAAGCCGTGCTGCCCGGCCTGGTGGTGCACAAAGCCGACGTGGAAGGACAGATCTTCGTCGGCCAGGACGCTCTGGCCGTCATCGATGCCGGCCGCCGGGAGGCCACCCGGCGCAACCACACCGGGACGCACCTGCTCCACAGCGCGCTGCGCCAGGTGCTGGGCGACCATGTCCATCAGCAGGGATCACTGGTGGCGCCCGACCGCCTGCGTTTCGACTTCTCGCACCCCGCCGGCCTGCAGGCCGACGAGCTGCGGGCGGTGGCCGAGGCGGCCAATGCCGACGTGCTCACCGACGCGCCGGTCGAAGTGGCCGAGACGTCGATGGACGAGGCAAAAGCCATGGGAGCGCTGGCCTTCTTCAAGGACAAGTACGGCGAGCGGGTGCGCGTCGTCCGGGCCGGGTCGCACTCGACCGAATTGTGCGGTGGTACTCACGTGGCCGCCCTGGGCATGATCGGGCCCATCTCCATCGTCTCTGAGGGCTCGATCGGGTCCAACACGCGCCGGATCGAAGCCGTCACCGGCGCGGGGGCGCTGGCGTTGCTGGAGGACCGCCAGCGCACGCTTGGGGACGCGGCGCGGTTGTTGCGGGTCGAGCCCGAGGGAGTCCTCGACGCGCTGGAGAAGTTGGTGGAGCGCCAGAGGCAGGCCGACAAGGAGTTGCAGCGCCTGCGGGGCGAGCGTCTCGACCACGACGCCGTCGCCCTGGCCGACGCGGCGGTCTCGGCCGACGGCGGCGGCCGGGTGGTGGTGGCCCGACGCGACGGACTGTCGCCCGACCAATTGCGCGACCTGGCCCAGGCGGTGCGCCGGCGCGGGCCCGAGACGGTGGTGGTGGCGGGCACCCCCGACGGGACCAAGGCGTCGGTGGCCGTGGCCACCGACGGGACGCGCCACGCCGGCGACACTGTGAAGGAGCTGGCCGCGCTGGTAGGCGGCGGCGGAGGTGGTTCGGCCGAGGTGGCGGTGGCCGGTGGCCGAGAGCCCGCCGGGATCGACGCCATGCTCGACGAGGCGCGGCGGCGCCTCGGCGCCTGAGCAGTGCGGGTGGTCGGGCTCGACCTCGGCGCGCGCCGCATCGGTGTCGCGGTGTCCGACAGCCAGGGCGTCCTGGCCTCGCCGTACAGCACCATCGAACGCGGGGACGACCCGGCTGCCGATCGCGCCGCAGTGGCGGCGGTGGTGGACGAGGTGGGCGCCGGCTGCGTGGTGGTGGGACTGCCGCTGGGCCTCGACGGGCGAGTGGGCCAGGCGGCCCGCGCCGCGCAGGAGGAAGCCGACGCGTTGGCCGTCACCCTGGCTGACGCCGGCGTGGAGGTGGAGACCTTCGACGAGCGCCTGACGACGGTGAGCGCCGAACGGGCCCTGGCTGCCGCCGGACACCGGAGCAAGGCCCGGCGACGGGTGGTCGACCAGTCGGCCGCGGCCGTGCTGCTGCAGGCCTGGCTCGACCGTCGCCGGGGCACCATGCCATGAGCCTCGAACGCCGTCGCATCGTGCTCGTGGCCGGCGGTGCGCTGCTGGTCGTGGTGGCGGCGCTGCTGGTATGGGCGGTCGTCTGGTACGAGGGTGAAGTCCACGCCGGCCCGCCCGGGCCCAGCGTGGTCGTGGACGTCACCCCGGGGTCGTCGGCGGCGAAGGTGGCCGGGGAGTTGTCACGCCAGGGCGTCGTCGGGAGCAGCCTGGCACTGCGGATGTACTTCTTCTTCCACGGCACGCCGGTCGTGCGTCCAGGTGGGTACGGACTGCGACGCAACGAGAACCTGGCGGCCGTGCGAGCTGCGTTGGCGCGAGGCCCCGACGTGGTGGTGGTGCCCCCGGGCTTCACGGTGCGGGAGACGGCGGCGCGTGTCGACGAGGTGGCCGGGGGAGACGGGGCGGCCTTCTCACGGGCGGCCGCCGATCGCGCGGTGTTCTCGCGCTACGAGCCGCCGGGACCGGGCAACCTCGACGGCCTGCTCGGCACCGGGAACTACGTGCTGGCCCCCGGTGAGTCGTCGACGTCATTGCTCGCCCAGATGGTGTTGCGCTTCGATACTCAGGCCCAGGCGGCCGGGCTCGAAGCCGGGGCGGCCGCGCTCGACATCACGCCCTACCAGGCGGTGGTGGTGGCTTCCATCGTCCAGAAGGAAGGGGTGTACCCCCAGAACCTGGCCAAGGTGGCCCGCGTCGTCTACAAC
>DATGGF010000294.1:0-2639 GCA_035308625.1 Acidimicrobiales bacterium
CTTCCGGAGCTCCGCTGCGGTGAAAAGTTGTCGCACGATCCGTACCCCCGGATCGATGGCAGCCCATATCAGGGCACCTCGGGCCTCACAGGGCCGAGATGCCCCCATATGGGCCAACCTCGGTTGGCGAAAAGGGGGAAGGCCACGGGGGAGAGCGCAACGACCGGAGGGCGGTGGGCGTAACAGGACTCGAACCTGTGACCTCAGCCGTGTGAAGGCTGCGCTCTAACCAACTGAGCCATACGCCCGGAACACCCCTGGCCTACCACAGGGGCCGCATCACAACGACCCTGATGATCCGACCGGAGCCCGGGCAGCTTACCGTCCCCACCAGGACCAACCAGCGGGCGCTGACCGCGCCGGCACCCGCGAGCCCGACTGCGATCCGGGGCGGATCAGGCCCCGAACCCCACCGACTACCGTGGCTGGAGCATGCGGATCGCCCAGATTGCCCCACCTTGGACGCCGGTGCCGCCGCCGCTCTACGGCGGCATCGAGCTCGTCGTGGACCTGCTCTCTCGGGGCCTCCAGGCTGCAGGTCATGACGTCGTGCTGTTCACCACCGGCGACTCGACCTGCCCGGTGCCCAAGCGCTGGGTCCTCGAGGAGGCTGAAGGCACCCGCATCGGCATGGCGGTGCCCGAGCTCCGCCACGTGGTCCACGCCTACGAGGCGGTGAGGGACGCCGACGTGGTCCACGACCACACCGTCTTCGGCCCCCTGTACGCCGAGCGCTTCGGCGATCTTCCGGTGGTGACCACCATCCACGGGCCGTTCAACGACGAACTCACCGACCTCTACCGGATCATCGCCCAGCGGGTGCCGGTCATCTGCGTGTCCCACGATCAGCGTCAGACGGCGCCGAGCATCCCGATCGCCCGGGTGATCCACCACGGGGTGGATCCGGACGCGTTCGCGGTGGGGCGGGGACAGGGGGGCTACTGCCTGTTTCTCGGGCGCATGGCCCCCGAGAAGGGTCCGCACCGCGCCATCGAGGCCTGCCGCAAGGCCGGCGTCCCGTTGCTCATGGCGGCCAAGATGAGAGAGCCGTGGGAGCGGGCGTACTTCGACGCCGAGGTCGCTCCCCTCCTGAGCGAGGACGTTCGCTACCTCGGTGAGGTGCCGCACGACGAGAAGTTGGCCCTGCTCGGCGAGGCGATGGCCCTGGTCAATCCCATCCGCTGGCACGAGCCCTTCGGCTTGGTGATGGTCGAGGCGCTGGCCTGCGGGACGCCGGTCGTGTCGTTTCGCGAAGGGGCCTCGCCGGAGATCATCGCCTCAGGCGAGACGGGGTTCCTGGTCGACGACGAGTCCGAGATGGCCGAGGCCATCGGACGCCTCAACGAGATCGATCGAGCGGCATGCCGAGCGGCCGTCGAAGGCCATTTCTCCATGCACCGGATGGTCGCCGACCACGTCGAGTTGTTCGAACAGCTTCTCGCTGCTCGCTGAGTCGGCCCCCGACCTGCGGCCCGGGCGCCCCGACCCGAAGCCGGACCGGTCTCAGTCCCGATCCGCCCGCGTCTCGGGACGCTCGTCGAACCCGATGGCATGCTCGAGGGCGGCCATGGCCCGCAGCACCGCCGTGTCGCCGTGCTGGGGGCCGATCATCTGAAGACCGACCGGCAGGCCGGCTCGCGTCAACCCAACACAGACCGTCCCGGCCGGAGAACCTGTCATGTTGAACGGATAGGTGAACCCGACCCAGTTCACCGCGTCGTCGCCGTCGATCGTGCCCGGCTCGCCGCAGAACGGCGTCTGACCGGCGACGGTCGGGGTGACCAGCAGGCGACTGTGCCCGAAGAGGTCGACGAGGCGCAGGTTGAGCAGGTGGGCGGCGTCGAGGGCGCGCACGAAGTCGACGACCGTCAACCCCTCGGAGCCCTCCACCTGCTCCCTCAGACCCGGCGTCACCTGCTCCCAGGCGTCGGTGTGGCGGACGCCGGCGAAGGTGCGCTGCAGGTACCCACCCACCAACTTGATCCACGCCGTCGCCGGGTCTTCGTCGAACACCACGTCCTGCTCGATCACCTCGGCGCCCAGATCGGCCAGGACGTCGACGGCGGTCTGGCACAGCTCCCGGACCTCGCGGTCGACCGTGGCGTAGCCCAGCGTCGGTGACCAGACCAGCCGGAGCGGCACGCCCGGGTTATCGACGGCGTGACGCCACGAGCCCTCGGGCGTCGGGAGGGATCGCAGATCGGTGGGATCGGGGCCGAGGACCACGTCGAGCGAGGCGGCCAGATCGGACACCCGCCACGCCATGGTCCCCTTTGTCGAGAGCTGCGGCCACCCCGGGGGCCGTGCTCCCCCACCTGGCACCCGGCCCGGCGACGGCTTGAATCCGGCCAGGCCGCACAGGGCGGAGGGGATGCGCAGGGAGCCGCCGCCATCACTCCCTGTCGCCAAGGGCACCATGCCGGCGGCGATGGCCGCCGCTGAGCCCCCCGACGAGCCCCCCGGTGTGCGGTCGCGGTCCCACGGATTCCGGGTGATGCCGAAGCGGGCATTGAAGGTCTGGGCCGTCCACCCGTGCTCGGGGGTGTTGGTCTTGCCGACGACGATCGCACCGGCGAGCTTCAACCGGGCGACGAGTTCCGAATCGGCCTCGGCCCGCTCCGGTCCGGTCACCACCAAGG
>DATGGF010000295.1:0-3155 GCA_035308625.1 Acidimicrobiales bacterium
GAGTCGGGGCGACCAGGAGTCAGCGGTGGAACGTGAGCTGGTGATGAGCGGCATCGGGGGCCAAGGAGTGCAGCTGGCCTCGTCGGTGCTGGCCACCGCCGCCTTCGCCGAGGGCCTCGAAGTGCAGCTCTTCGGGAGCTACGGCGGGATGATGCGCGGGGGCGCCACCGAGGCGGCCGTCGTGTTCGGCACCGACGCCATCGAGGCGCCGCCGACGATGAGCTCGGCGTGGTCGGTCATCCTCCTCCACCACGAGCACTCGGCCCATGCCCGCGCCTGTGTACGCCCGGGCGGCATCGTCATGGTCAACACCAGCGTGGTCGACGTCCCTGTCGACACACCCGGCGTCACCGTCGTCGACGTGCCGGCCACCGATATCGCCTCCGAGGTCGGCCATCCCATGGCGGCTTCGCTGGTCATGGCCGGGGCCTATGTGGCGGCCACGTCGCTCGTCTCGCTGGAGGCGCTGACCGCAGCGGTGGCGGCGACGCTGCCGCCGTACCGGGCTCAACACCGCGAGCTCAACGAGCGGGCGCTGGCCGCCGGTGCCGACGCCGTCGGGCGCGATCTGGTCCCGGCCTGGCCTTCCGAGGCGCCGGCTTCGGGGGCTCGGGCATGAGCACCGTCACCGTGCGGGGAACGGTGGTCATCGACGTCGACGCCTGCAAGGGCTGCCGCCTGTGCATCGACGCGTGCCCGCCCCAGGTGCTGGTCATGACCGGCCACGAGGTGAATGCGAGGGGTTACCGCTACCCGCAGTTGCTCGCCGGGTGCACCGGGTGCAAAGCGTGCTCGCAGATCTGCCCGGACTTCGTGTTCCAGGTCTACAAGTACGAGACGCCCATGGAGGTGCCGGTGTGAGCGGAGGCGCGGCCGTCGGGGTGACGATCTCCCGGGCGCCGGCGGCGCAGTCCGGCCGGAAGCTGATGACGGGGAGCGAAGCGCTGGCCCGGTCGATGATCGCGGCCGGGTGCCGCTTCTTCGCCGGCTACCCGATGACGCCGTTCACCGAGGTGCTCGAGCACATGGCGCGCCTGCTACCCGCGTCCGGCGGCGTGTGCATGAACGCCGAGAGCGAGATCGAGGCCGTCGGCATGGCCTGGGGCGCGGCCGCCACCGGGGCGCTGGCCGCCACCGGTTCGACCGGGCAGGGCTTGTCACTCATGCAGGAATCGCTGGCCGAGATCACGTTGGCCCGCCTCCCGCTGGTGGTACTGAACATGGCCCGGGGCCAAGGCGACTACTTCCAGGCGACGCGCGGCGGGGGCCACGGCGACTATCGCCATGTCGTGCTGGCACCCAAGGACGCGGCCGAGGCGGTGGAACTGGTGGGCCTGGCCTTCGAGCTCACCACCCGGTGGCGGAACCCGGTGGTGGTGATGGGCGATTACTACCTGGCCCACACGTCCCGCACGGTCGAGATACCGCCTCCGCGTGCTCCCTCGGTCCCGGCGTGGGCGCTCGACGGCTCGTCGGGGGGGTCCGGGGCGGCCAAGCTCGTCTCGTTCCTCGGCTCCTACAAGCAGCGGGACGACGTGGGCTACAACTTGGCCGATCACTACCGGGCGTGCGCGGCGGAGACGAAGGCGATGGTGGCGGGAGTCACGCCGCTGGCCGAGACGCACCACGTGGACGACGCCGAAGTGATCGCGGTTGCTTTCGGCACCCCGGCGCGTTTCGTCCTCGCCGCCGTGCGCGAGCTGCGGGCCGAGGGGGCCCGGGTGGGCCTGGTGCGGCCCATCACCCTCTTTCCATTCCCGTCCGCCGCGCTGGCCGCGGCGGCCAGCGGGGCGAAGGTGGTGGCCGTGTACGAGAACAACCAAGGCCAGATGGTCGATGACGTCCGCTTGTCGTTGCTCGGGGCGGTCCCCGTCGAGTTCATCGGTGGCCTCAGCCTCGACGATTCAGGCTTCGGCATCGGGCCCGAGCTCGAGGTGGGTGAGGTCCGGCGACGCATCGAGGCGCTGCTCGGAAGGGGGACGTCCGGTGCCTGATGCCCGCATCGTGCCCACCGACCGGCCCCCGGCCGAACCCGCCCGACTGGTCGACGACTTCACCCCGGCGCTCATCGACGTGGGTGCGCACCACCTGTGTCCCGGATGTGGCGAGCCGGTGGCCATGCGCCTGGCCATGGAAGCGTTGGCCGAGCTCGAGCTGGTCCGTCGCGCCATCGTCGTCTTCGGTATCGGTTGCTACACCGCCTTCTCCAACAACCTCGACGTCGAGGTCCTCCAGGCGCTGCACGGCCGGGCTCCTTCGGTCGCCACCGGTGTGAAGCGCATGCGCCCCGACACCACCGTGCTCACCATCCAGGGTGACGGCGACATGGTGAGCGAAGGCCTGCAGGAGGTCCTCCACGCGGCAGCACGGGGCGAGGCGGTGACCTGTGTGATGCTCAACAACGGTGTCTTCGGTGAGACCGGCGGGCACATGACGGCAACCACCGTTATCGGCCAGCGCACCAAGAACTCGATCGACGGCCGCGACGCCGAGTACCACGGCTACCCCATCCTGATCGGCGACCTCATCGCGCGGCTCCAGGGCGCGGTCTACGTGGCCCGCGGCTCGGTGCACAACGCGGGGGCGGTGGCGCGCACGCAGAAGATGTTCAAGCGGGCGTTCGAGGCGCAGATCGCGGGCGCCGGGTTCTCGTTCGTGGAAGTGCTCACGATGTGCCCGACCGGCTGGTTCATCCCGACCCCGGAAGGCCCCGACTACATGACCCAGACCCTCGGCGAGGTCCACATCATGGGCGAGTTGAAGGTCGACGGTCGGATCCGCACCACCGAAGAGCTGCACGACGACAACGTCCGCAAACAGCGCGAGATGGAAGACGCCCTCGCCCGCGGCGGCATCCACCCCTGAGACCCACCGCGTCGCCAACTACACCATCAGATGGCGCAGTTGGCGTACGCATAGCACCCTGAACGGCGCCATCAGATGGCGGGGTTGGCGACTAGGGTGACGCTCATGTCAGGTTTCGGGACTGCGTGAAGCGCCGTGGACTTCCGCTACCCGCCTGAGGCCGAGGCCTTCCGCAAGGAGTTCCGGGCGTGGCTCGACGCGAATCTGCCCGAAGACGCACGCGGTCGCGGGATCGGCGGCTCCATGGAGATGGAGCCCGCCACCCTCGACACGTTGCGCGCCTGGAACCG
>DATGGF010000296.1:0-3131 GCA_035308625.1 Acidimicrobiales bacterium
CGAGAGACCATCAGTCGAGAGAACAGAATCGGGGACAACATCCGAGTCGCGCCGGCGACGGAGGGAGAAGCGTCATGACGCAGATGCGTGCGAACGTCGACATCATCGGACGCGACGATGTCAACGACCTGGAGGCGATCCTCTCGGTGGTCAACACCGACGCGGATGAGACCGGCCACTCCGTGCACTCGGTGTACGACACCATCTTCACGTGGGACTACGAAAAGGGGCAGCGGGCCAAGCTCGACAAGCTCTACGAGAAGGCCAAGCGGGCCCAGTGGAACGCCCAGACCGATCTGCCGTGGGAGACCGATGTCGACCAGGAGCAGCTCGTGGTGGCGAACGCGGTGGCCAATGGCGGTTTCGGAGAAGGCCTCGACGTCAGCGGGACCTCGCTGGCCAAGTGGGACGAGAAGCAGTGGATCCAGTTCGGGGTGGAGAGCCAGAACTGGACGCTGTCTCAGTTCATGCACGGGGAGCAGGGCGCGCTCGTGTGCACGGCCAAGATCGTGGAGTCGGTTCCCTGGATCGACGCCAAGTACTACGCCTCGACCCAGGTCATGGACGAAGCCCGGCACGTCGAGGTGTTCTCCAAGTACCTCGACGACAAGTTGTCGGGGCACTACCCGATCAACGCCCACCTGCGGTTGCTGCTCGACGACATCATTGCCGACAGCCGGTGGGACATGACCTACCTCGGCATGCAGATCATGGTCGAAGGCCTGGCCCTGGCCGCCTTCGGCTTCATGCACCAGATGACGACCGAGCCGCTGCTCAAGCAGCTATTGCGCTACGTGATGTCGGACGAGTCCCGGCACGTCGCCTTCGGCGTGCTCAGCCTGCAGGAGTACTACTCGCAGCTGTCGGCCGCCGAGCTGCGCGAGCGCCAGGAGTTCGCCTTCGAGGCCGCCGTGCGCATGCGCGACCGGTTCCTCCAGCAAGAGGTGTGGGACCGCATGGGGGTCGACCCCATCTCGGTGGCCCCGCTGTTGCTCCAGGTGCCCGAGCGCCAGACGTTCCAGGCGCTGCTCTTCTCGAAGATCGTCCCCAACTGCAAGAAGCTCGGCCTGCTCGACGCGGCCGACGGGTGGCTGCGCACCAAGTTCACCGAGCTCGGCGTCATCGCCTTCGAGGACTGGACCGACACCGGCGAGGAGTACGACAGCCTGCAGTCCGCCCCCGGTCTCGAAGCCGAGGCCGCCGCGTCCTGAGGCGGCTGCCGGCGGCGCTGCCGCCAGGGCCGCAGCCGCCCGGCCCCGGCGCACGAAGGCAGTAGCCTCGCGTCCATGACGTCGTCCCCCGGCGCCCGTTTCGGGTCGATGGTCACCGCCATGGTCACACCCTTCGACGATGGCGGCGCGCTCGACGCCGACGGCGCCGCCCGCCTGGCGCGTCACCTGGTCGACAACGGAAACGACGGCCTGGTGGTGGCCGGCACCACCGGGGAGGGCCCGGTGCTCTCCGCCGACGAGCTGTCGTCGCTGTGGCGGGCGGTGCGCGAGGCAGTGACCGTGCCCATCCTGGCCGGGACGGGGACGAACGACACCGCCCACTCGATCGAGACCACCAAGCTGGCCGAGGACGCCGGCGTGGACGGGATCCTGCTGGTCACGCCGTATTACAACCGGCCGTCGCAGCAAGGGATCGCCGCCCACTTCACCGCCGTGGCCGCCAGCACCACGTTGCCGGTGCTCCTCTACGACATCCCGGTGCGCTCGGGCCGCCGCATCGAGCTCGACACCATGCTGCATATGGCCCGCACCGTCCCCAACGTGGTGGGGGTCAAGGACGCCAGCGGTGACGTGGCCGGCACCGCCCGGCTCGTCCACGAGGCCCCGCCCTCGTTCGCCGTCTACAGCGGCGACGACGTGCTCACCCTGGCCTTGTTGGCCGTGGGCGCGGTGGGCGTCATCAGCGTGGCCGGGCACTGGGCCGGACTCGACATCGCCGAGATGCTGGCCTGCTTCGCCAAGGGCGACGTCGAAGGGGCCCGGCTGGCCAACGGCCGCCTGCTCGAGTCCTATGCCTTCGCGTCGTCCGACGCCTTCCCCAACCCGCTGCCGGCCAAGGCGGCGTGCCGGGTGCTGGGTCTGCCGGCCGGGCAGTGCCGGCTCCCCATGGGACCGGCGCCGGCCGAGCTCGACCAGCGTGCCCGCGAAGTGGTGGGTGCACTGGGTCGGGGGCCGGACGCGCGCTCCGGTGGCGGGCCTGTTGGCTGAGCCGGTCCGCGTCACCTTCCTGGGCGGCCTGGGCGAGATCGGGCGGAACTGCGCCTGCATCGAGTCCGACGGCCGCATCGTCGTACTCGACTGCGGGATCATGTTCCCCGAGCCCGACATGCCGGGGATCGATCTCGTCCTCCCCGATCTCACCTATCTGCGGGAGCACGCCGATCAGGTCGAGGCGGTCGTGCTCACCCACGGGCACGAAGACCACACCGGAGGGCTGGCGTACCTCCTGCGCGACCTGACCGCACCGGCGTATGGATCGGCGCTCACTCTCGGGCTGGCCCGCCACCGCGTGGAGGAGGCGGGGCTGGAGGACCGTGCCACCTTCATCGAAGTGGCCGACGGGGAGCGCCGTTCGATCGGCCCGTTCGAGGTGGAGTTCATCCCGGTGACCCATTCCGTGCCCCATGGGTTCGCCACCGCCTTCCACACCTCCCAGGGGGTGCTGCTCCACTCGGGCGACTTCAAGATCGACCTCACACCGGTGGACGGGCGGCTGACCGACCTGGCCCGCATCGGCGCGCTGGCCGACGGTCCCGGAGTACGGCTGTTGCTATCGGACTCGACCAATGCCGAGGAGCCGGGCTTCACGCCCTCGGAGACCACGGTGGGAGCCACTCTGCGCCGGGTCTTCGCGGCATCACGCGGCCGGCGAGTGGTGGTCACCTGCTTCGCCAGCCACATCCACCGTGTGCAGCAAGTGGTGGACGCGGCAGTGGAGAGCGGGCGGCGCGTGGCCACGCTCGGGCGCTCCATGGCGAAGAACTTCACGTTGGCCCGGCGCCTCGGCCTTCTCGTCATCGACGACGAGTCGCTCGTCGACGTGGAAGAGGTCGACCGGCTTGATCCCGGTTCGGTGTGTGTGGTCTCGACCGGCTCGCAGGGCGAGCCCATGTCGGCGCT
>DATGGF010000297.1:0-5125 GCA_035308625.1 Acidimicrobiales bacterium
CCGTTGGCCCGGCCCGCCATCAGGATCTTCGAGAAGACGTAGTGGAAGTGGTCACCCGGGTACTCGGGGATCTGGACACCGCCGGTCAGGACCGGCATCTCGATCGAGGCGGCGAAGTCGGCAGGCCCGAAGATGATCGTCTCGAGGCGCGGTGAGGCGGCGCAGATCTCCTCGACGTTGATCAGCCCGCGGGCCGTCTCGATCTGAGCCTCGATCCCGATGTGGCCGATCGGCAGGCCGCTGTTGGCCTCCACCTGTGACAGCAGGAGGTCAAGGGCCACGACCTCGGCCGCCGATTGGACCTTGGGCAGCATGACCTCGTCGAGCCGCTCGCCGGCGTTGCCCACCACGTCGATGACGTCGCCGTAGGTCCACTCGGTGTCCCAGGCGTTGATCCGCACGCACAGGACACGGTCGTCCCACTCCTGCTTGCGGATGGCCTCCACCACCTTGGCCCGGGCGGCCTCTTTCTCCAGAGGCGCCACCGAGTCCTCGAGGTCGAGGAACGACATGTCGGCCGGCACGGTGGGTGCCTTCTCCAGGAATCGCTCGTTGGAGCCGGGGGTGGAGAAGCACGAACGGCGCGGCATGGACCTGGTGCGGGCAGACATGGGCCTCATGTTACTGGTGGGCCGCGCAAACCCTCCAGGTGGGCAGCGTCGCTAGCCGCCGAGGTCGGCCGGCGTCAGCTGTTCGGTCAGCAATCGGGCGAAACGGGCGGCGTCGCCGGCTACGAACCCGCGGCACAGGCGGAGCCCCTCGATGTAACAGAACACATACGCCCGCCATGTCGGGTGCAGAAGGAACTCCACCGCCTTGGCCGCCCGCTCGCGCGGCAGCATGCCCCAACGGGCCACTTCGTCGATGACGACGTCGGTCGGTGCACCCTCGGCGTGCAGGCGCAGCGCGGCGTTGCCCCGTACCGCCGCCAGCGCCTCACCGGCCTCGGAGACGGCGGCCACGACCTCGGTGTCGTAACGGATGCCCAAGGGACGGAGGTGCTCGGCCACCGTCGGCTCGGGATGGCGTCCCATCACCACTTCGAGCCCGAGATCCGCCAAGCCTTCGGCCAGCAGTGCGCTCGGGGTCCCGACCAGGAAGATCGTCTCCTCGAAAAGGTGCCGGCGGCGGACCAGGCCCACTTCCTTGCGCGCATGCTCGGTGTGGTGACCAGGGTAGGCCTCGTGCGCCACCAGATGGGCCAGCGATGTCGACAGGACGGGCAGGTCGACGTTGACGTCGACCCGTGAGCGCAACTCTCCGAGATAGGTGTTGAACCCCGACCAGGGGCGGTCGGTCACGAGCTCGAAGTCCACGTGCTCACCCGCGGGCAGACCGAAGGCGCGATCCGTGCGCTCACGCAGATCGTCGGCCAGTGACGCCATGGCGGACGGCAGCACCTCAATGGGAACGGCGTGCGACTCGCGCCAGGCGATGAGCCGGTCGGCCAGCGGCCCGCTCCCGGGCAGAGCCTCGTCCAGCTGCCGGTGCGCAGCGGCCAGTTCGTCTTCGGGCACGGCCTGAGGACGCACGCCGTAGCACTGCTCGACTTCGTCCTGATAACCGATCTCGTCGCCGGCCAGTCGACGCGCCGTGGTGAGCAGGCCGCGCACCTGGGCCCGGAGCCACGCCCGTCGGGCCGGGTCCTCGGCGTTGTCATCGTCGAGCGGTGCGCCACCGTCGAGGTCGGCGAGCATGGCGCGCGCCTTGGTGGCCAGGGCGGCGGGCTCCGGCACAGGGGCAGCCCCGACGCGGGCGGCCAGGGCGGCAGGGCCGTAGTAGCAGTCGACCAGGCCGTCGATATGGCGGCCGAGCTCCAGCCCCAGAACGAGATAATCGCCGACGAGCCCGGCGGCCTCCGAACTCGGGGTCACCCGAGCTGGTCGTGAAGGAACTCGACGGTGCGGGCGAACGCCTGCGCCGCCGCCTTGGCGTCGTACACCTCGGGACGGGTGTCGTTGAAGAAGGCGTGCTGGGCGCCGTCGTAGATATGGAAGTCGGTCTGTTTCCCGAGCTCCTGGAGCTGCATCTCGAGCGCTCGAGCCGCGTCTGGGCCGAAGTAACTGTCCTCGCCGGCGATGTGGGCTTGCACGACGGCCGAAAGCTGCGCGTAGTCGGGGGCGGCATCCGGCCATGGGATCAGCCCGTAGAAAGGTACGCACGCAGTTACGGCGTCGGGCCGCTGCGCGGCCAGGACGAGGGCCAGGCCCCCACCCATACAGAACCCCACCGCACCGACGTGGTCGCGACCCGTGCGCCGCTGCAGCTCGTCGACGGCCCCGGACAGGTCCTTGCCGGCCTGGTCCATGCGTAGCGCCATCATCTGTTTGCCCGCCTCGTCAGGCTCCGAATTGGGAACCTTGGTGCCGTGGTACAGGTCAGGGGCCAGCGCGGTGAAGCCTTCGGAGGCGAAACGGTCGGCCACCGCGGTGATGTGAGGGACGAGTCCCCACCACTCCTGGATGACGACCACACCAGGGCCGGCGCCGCCCGACGGCTCCGCCAGGTAGCCGCCACCGGTGCCGCCGTTGCTCGGGAACTCGATCTCTTGGCCCATGGCCGGAGGCTACCGCCGCGTCACCAGCTCCGCCGGTTCGGGACAACCGGACTGGGCCAACGCGTCGGCCACACCGCGCACCCCGAACGGCCCCACGATCCGGGTCACGCCGCGCAGGTCGGAGAGCACCACCCGACGACGCAATTCCGGGTCGTCGAAGAAATTGGTGACTCGGCGCACCGGAGGCTCGGAGGCTTCGAGCCGATCGACAAGCGCCTGCCACAGCCGTAACGGCAGGACACGCCCGACACCGGCCAACACCCAGACATCGACCTCACAGACGCGGGCTGCTTCGAGCAGCCCGCAGTCGTCCGGGTCGAGCACCATGCCCGTCGGGCCCAGCGCGTCGGACTCCAGCACCACCACGTCGGCGGCGGCGACGTCGGAGACTCCACCGTGGCGCACTACCCGGGGCCGGTCCAGCAGCGCTTGCTCGAGCAACTCCTCGCTCGGGTCCTCCTCGAGCTCCTCGGCGCAGCGCTCGGCTTCCGCCATCGGGTCGCCGGTGCTGCACATGCGAGCCGCCACCCACCACAAGGGGCCGCAGGATGCGTTGCGCTCGAGCAACCGCCGGCAGGCCGGGAGCAGGGCCGCCGGCTCGTACTCGGCCAGGTCGGCCAAGGCATAGGCCGCCTCCGCCCCGAGCGACGCCGGCCCGGCCCACCCGGCCCGGGCGACGTAGCGCAGACGCTCGATGGGATGCACCGATGCGAACCTATCGCCCCCTTCGGTGGACCGGGACGAGGCCCGGCTCAGCTGCTCTGCTCTCGCTGTTCGGCCAGCCAGCCGGGAGGCACCTTGCCCTGGGCCGCCTCGATACGCGGCCCGGGAGGGTTGCGGAAGCGATACGGCGTCGGCTCCCAACCCAGTTGGACGAACACCGCCTGCCCGGTGGCGTCGCCGCCGATGCAGAACAGCACCGCGTCGGCCACCGCGTCGGGGGAGATCAGGGGAAAGCCCGCCCCCGCCAGGGTGTCGCGGATCTCACCGTCGATCAGCGGCGTGTCGACCAGGCTGGGGCACACCGCGTTGACGGTGATGTGCTGCTGTTCGAGCCGCGGCGCCAGCGACCGCACGAAGCCCACCACCGCGTGCTTGGTCAGCGTGTACACCGGGTCGCCGGGGAAGGCGATGAGCCCGGCCAGCGACGACGTGGCCACGATGGCACCGCCCCCACGGGCGGCCATCGACGGCACCACCGCCCGTGTGCCGTAGACGACGCCGTCCACGTTCACGCCCATGATCCGGCGGTAGTCGGCTTCGTCCAGGGCGGCGATGTCCTCCTGGCCGGTGGTTACCCCGGCATTGAGCAAGGCTACGTCGATGCCGCCGAGGCCGTTCGCCACCTCGACGATGCGGGCCCAGTCCTCGACCCGGCTGACATCGGCATGTACGGCCGTACCGGAGAGCTCCTTGGCGGCGCGCTCGGCGCCGGCCCCGTCGATGTCTACGGCCACCACCACCGCCCCGAGCCCGGCCATGCGGCGGGCGCTGGCCAACCCGATCCCCGAAGCCGCCCCGGTGACGACGGCCACCTTGCCTTGCAGCGAGTCCATGAAAGCGCTCCCCTGGTGCCCGAGCCGCCCGGCCGGGCCGCCCCCGGCACGCTAGCCCCCAGGCCATGCGTCGCCCGCCGTGACCTAGGGGCGGCGGCGGGCCGGAAGTACGCTGGGTCTTCGACGCCGTCCGGCGACGCGCATGCAGGCCGAGGTCCCGTGAAGCCCATTCCCGTGCAGTTCCACATCGGACCGCTCGTGGTCCACACCTACGGCATCGGGCTCGCCGTCACCTTCTGGTTTGCCTACCGCTACTTCGAGCGCCGGCTGCGCGCCCGGGGGTACCCGACGGAGTGGGTCACCGGCATGTTCCTCTGGGTCGTGGTGGCCTCCATCGTGGGGGCGCGAGCCGTGCACGTGGTGGCCAACTTCTCCACGTACTCGAGCCACCCGGGCGACATCCTGTCGATCTGGCACGGCGGGTTGTCGTCGTTCGGCGGACTGCTCTTCGGCATCCCCACCGGGCTGTTGTCCACCCGCCGTCGCTGCCCTGAGCTCAAGGCGGTGGTGTGCCTCGACATCGTCGCTCCGGTGCTCATGGCCGCCTGGGGCATCGGCCGGCTCCTCGGCCCCCAGCTCATGGTGGCCGGCGGCGGGGCACCGACCACGGCGTGGTACGGCATGTACTACGCCGGAGAGACTGGCCGGCGCGTGCCCGTACCCATCATCCAGGCCATCGACAGCTTCGTCATCTTCGGTGTCCTGCTCCTCATCGAGCGCCACATCCGTCGCCGTCCCACCGGCTTCGTGGTGGCCGCCACCATGGCCCTGTGGGGTCTGGCCCGCTTCTTCGAAGAGCACTTCTGGCTGGGCGGCCAGGCCCAGGTCCACTCCACCCAGTCCGAGTCCGGCGTCGGGCCGGTGCTGGTGCAGGGAGCCGGACTGGCGCTCTTCGCCGCCGGGATCGCCGTGATGTTGTGGTTGCGGCATCGGCCTGATCCAGCCGCGTCAGAGGAAGACGATGAAGCCGATCGAGCCGAAGGTGCAGCCGACGCCGACGAACCGAGTCCCG